>DXUR01000041.1 GCA_019417795.1 Clostridiales bacterium
ATGATATGGGGAAGGTGATCGGCCGTCAGGGCCGCATCGCCAAGGAGATCCGGACCGTGGTCCGGTCTTACGCCCAGCGCACCGGCGTTAAGGTTTCCGTCGATATTGTAGACTAAAAAAGCAGCTCACCTGCAATGCAGGTGAGCTGCTTTTTCCTTTTACGAACCGTTCAAATCGGCGTTCAGACACCCAGACCGACATAGAACAGCCAGCACAGTACATATCCGGTCAATACCGCCGTCAGTGTGAAGGGCACGCCGATCCGCATGAACTGCCCCGCCGAGACCTCATAGCCCTCCCGGCGCAGAATACCGCAGGCGGCGATATTGGCGCTGGCTCCCACGGGAGTCAGGTTGCCGCCCAGCGTCGCGCCTACCAGCAGTCCGAAGCACAGCACCGTCTGATCCACCCCAAGGGCGGCTGCCACGCCGCCTACCACCGGCAGCATGGTGGCCGTATAGGGGATGTTGTCCACAAAGGCGGAGATTAGCACCGAAGCCCAGACGATGATGGTATAGGTCAGGAACAGGTTTCCGCCGCCCATTCCCGTGATGATATGGCTGAGATCATCGATGATCCCCGCCCGTTCAATGCCCCGGATCACCAAGAACAGTCCTGCCAGCAGCGCTAAGGTCTCATAGTCGATGGCCTTCAGCACTTCCTTTGCCAGGGCTGTGCCGTACCTGCCGCACTCCGCCGCAAGCCCCGCCAGGAAGAATGTCATGCAGATCAGGCCGTTGGTGATCTCCGGCTTGTTGGGGATAAAGGACGCGGCGATCAGGGAAAGCACCGTTCCCAGCAGCAGACAGGTAGGCAGATAGTCCGTCACCGGCGTCAGTGCCGCGCCGTACAGCTTGCCCTTTTCCTTCCGGAACAGAAATAGCATCACCGGTACCGTCATCAGCGCCCCGGCCTGCACCACCCAGAACAGACCCGGACGGCCCCGGTAGGCAAAAAAGTCCATGAAATCCAGTCCCATGTGGCCGCCCAGCAGGATGGACGTGGTATCTCCCACCAGCGTAGCCGCGCCCTGCAAGTTGGAGCTGACGGCAATGGCCAGAATGGGCTGCACCGGGGAAATATTCAGCTTTTTGGAGATGGCAAGTCCCACCGGAGCCAGCATCAGCACCGTGGCTACATTATCCACAAAGGCGGATACCAGCCCCGCGAACAGTGCCAGCGCGATGATGAGCCATTTCACGCTGGGCAGCACCGCTACCAGCCGGTCCGACAGGCGGTTTGGCATATTGGACCGGATGAACAGGTCCACAGTCCCCATGGTGCCCGCCAGCATCATCAGCACGTTCCAGTCCACCGTTCCCGCAACGTCCCCCAACGGCACGATCCGCAGGAGCAGGAACAGCGCCGCCGCGGACAGGGCGGACACCGCCCGGTACTTGGGCAGCAGGAGCAGCAGGGCGTAAACCACGATAAAGGTCAGGAGTGCGATGGTTTTCATAGGGTATCCTCCGTACAAATTCGATAGAACTCCAAATACGGCAAAAGCGGCACTTTCGCCGCGTCAGACAGCAAAAGTCCCGCTTCTTTCCACGCGGCCGGGCTTTTCAGCTGGGATGGCAAACCGCGCAGCGCCCTGATGGCGCAAGCCGCTTCCTTTTACGCATGTCAGGATACCAGACTTTTCTCCGTCCGTCAAGCGAACGCTTCGATAGGATAAGATATGCGGGCCTGTCCCATTTCATTCCTGCGTCACCTCCGGAGCGGGAAGGCTTCCCCATCAGCTTCGGCCAGCAGGAAAGCGGGGCCACCGTCCCGGCTTTCCCTGTCCGGTCCCTTACTGCCGTCGGGCCGTCCGGTACTCGTCACCGGGGCGGTAAAAGGGGCAGCTGTCATTGGCAGAACGGAGGAACCGCTCCATCTCGTCCTCATCCAGATCCGCCTCGCAGTAATTGGTATCCGCTTCCGGATCGTACTCATAATAAACGCAGTCCTCACAATTCGTCATAGCGTGCTCCTCACTTGGTAGGAATGATCTCGATCCAGTAACCGTCGGGATCAGAGATAAAGTAAATACCCATGGCCGGGTTCTCGTAGCAGATGCAGCCCAGCTTTTCGTGGAGAGCGTGAGCCTTTTCCATATCCTCCACCGCCAGAGCCAAGTGGAATTCGCACTCGCCCAGATCGTATTTCTGGGGATGATCCCGGAGCCAGGTCAGCTCCAGCTGAAACTCCGTTTTCCCGTCCCCCAGAAACGTGAGGATGAAGCTGCCGTCCGCCGCTTCCTTTCTGCGGACCGGCTCCAGCCCCAGCGCGTCATGATAAAAAGCGATAGACCGCTCCAGATCCGTCACATTAAAATTAAAATGGTTAAAAGCAAACATAGGTTCCCTCCTGTTTTGATCTGCCTGCATTATACCGCGTTCCGGGTCTGTCCGCAAGCGGTTCTCTCCCCTTATATTTCCTGCCGCGGCCATTTGTCTTTCCCACAAAATCTCAGAGGGAACAGCCTTCACGCCGGAATTTTGTATAAAACGCCCTCAGTTTTTATGCCTTCTCCCTCATCTTTATCCATTTTCACATGCGCTTTCCTGTTGACAATTTGATTCCGCAGGATTACAATAGGCCCATAATTCAGGCAGAAAGGAGCGATTCAGATGATGTTCAATCGTTTTTACAACATGGAAATGATGAATACTTCTGCGTCCGCTCCCAGTGCGAACGCTGATTCTTCCTGCGCACATACCGCTCGCACTTCTCATACTGCCAATACTGCTATGATCGCTATTATGGACGCCATTATTATGGCGTCCATTATTATTTTTGGCCTGATTATGATTCTGGGCCTGCGTGCCATCGCCATGATCGCGATTATTATTGCGATTCTGGTACTGGTAGTAGGCTTGGTCATTCAGAAAGCAAATGTGCCCTGGTGTTGTGAGTTAGCGATTTAACTGTTTGATACAGTAAAGCGGCTCCGCCAGTGGCGGGGCCGCTTTTTTGTATGACTTACCCCGTATTCCGCACGGCCGGCGGAGCGGAGAAAGCCCCATATAAATCTGATTTCGTTTTGATGAAAAGGAGATCCAATATGAAAAAGAAATTGTTAGCCTTTGTTATGGCCGCGACTATGGTGTTCAGCCTGGCCGCCTGCGGTTCCAGCAGCTCCAATGATTCCAGCAGCTCCAGCGATTCCAGCGATTCTGATTCCGCCCAGTCCGGCGACGAGGTCCAGACCTTCAAGCTGGGCTCCATCGGCCCCCTGACCGGTGACGCCGCCATCTACGGCCAGGCCGTGGTCAACGGTGCCCAGCTGGCCGTCGACGAGATCAACGCCAGCGACTCCAAGATCAAGTTTGAGTTCAAGGGCGAGGATGACGAGGCCGACGGCGAAAAGTCCACCAACGCCTACAACAAGCTGATGGACTGGGGCATGCAGGTTCTGGTCGGCCCCACCACCACCGGCGCTTCCATGGCTGTGGCTGATGTCTGCAACAGCGAGCGCACCTTCATGATCACGCCCTCCGCTTCCGCTGTGGACGTGACCGCCGGCAAGGACAATGTGTTCCAGGTCTGCTTCACTGACCCCAACCAGGGCATTTCCTCCGCTGACTACATCGCCGAGAATATGCCGGACGCCAAGATCGCCGTGCTGTACCGCAACGATGACGCCTACTCCCAGGGCATCCACGATACCTTCGTGAAGGAAGCCACCGAAAAGGGTATGAGCGTTGTCTATAAGGGCACCTTCACCAACGATACCGCCACCGACTTCTCCGTGCAGCTGGCCGGTGCCCAGACTGCCGGTGCCAACCTGGTGTTCATGCCCATCTACTATCAGCCCGCTTCCATCGTTCTGGCTCAGGCCAAGGCCATGGGCTACGCTCCCACCTTCTTCGGCGTGGACGGCATGGACGGCATCCTGACCATGGAAGGCTTCGATCCCTCTCTGGCTGAGGGCCTGATGCTCCTGACTCCCTTCTCCGCTACCGTTCCCGAAACCCAGTCCTTCGTGGAAGCTTACACCGCTGCCAATGACGGCGTGACCCCCAACCAGTTCGCCGCTGACGCTTATGACGGTGTCTACATTGTCAAGGAGGCTCTGGAAAAGGCCGGCTGCACCGCTGATATGAGCAGCGCCGATATCTGCGAGGCTCTGGTGGCTCAGATGACCCAGATCTCCTACTCCGGTCTCACCGGCAAGGACATGACCTGGAACGCTGAGGGTCAGGTCTCCAAGGCTCCTACCGCTTATGTCATCAAGGGCGGCGAGTACGTCCTGCCCGAGGCTTAATGTCTCACACCTGAACGCTGACCGCAAGGACCGGCAGCCGGGACCTTCCCCGGCTGCCCCCTGCGGCGTTCAGGTCCCTGTCCTCTTCCGCTGTTTCCATGGCGGAAATCTGGGCAGAGGCGCTCCCTCCGCCCGTATTTCTGTCATGGAAGGCTCCACTCCATATTCTATAAAGAGAAAAGAGGTATTGCCCCATGGAATTTCTGTCCTATTTGATCAGCGGCATCAGCCTGGGCAGCATTTACGCCATCATCGCTCTGGGCTACACCATGGTGTACGGCATCGCCAAGATGCTGAACTTCGCCCACGGCGACATCATTATGATCGGCGGCTATGTTTCCTTCTGCTCCATGTACTATTTAAATCTTCCCCCCATTGTGGCCACCCTGCTGGCAGTGATCGCCTGCACCGTCCTCGGCATCGTGATCGAGCGGCTGGCCTATGCGCCTCTGCGCTCCGCCCCCTCTCTGGCGGTGCTGATCACCGCCATCGGCGTCAGCTATTTCCTCCAGAACTCCGCTCTGCTGATCTGGAAGGCCGCCGCCAAGACCTATCCTCCCGTTGTCGCAGGCGCTGTGCAGCTCTTCAACGGCCAGCTCACCATTTCCTACATTTCTCTGCTGACCATCGCCGCCTGCATCGTCATCATGCTGGCGCTGACCACCTTCGTCAGCAAGTCCAAGATGGGCAAGGCCATGCGGGCCTGCTCTGAGGATAAGGGTGCGGCCCAGCTCATGGGCATCAATGTCAACTCTACCATTTCTGCCACATTTGCCATCGGCTCCGCTCTGGCAGCCATTGCCGGTGTGCTGCTGTGCTCCTTCAACACCTCTCTGATGCCCACCACCGGCTCCATGCCCGGCATCAAGGCGTTCACCGCCGCCGTGTTCGGCGGCATCGGCTCTATCCCCGGTGCATTCCTGGGCGGCCTGCTGCTGGGCATCATCGAAGCCTTGGCCAAGGCCTATATTTCCACCCAGCTGGCAAACTCCATCGTTTTCGCCGTTCTGATCGTGGTCCTGCTGGTGAAGCCGGCCGGTCTGCTGGGCAAGATCGTGCCCGAGAAAGTGTAAGGTGAGCAGGATGAAACAACGAAAGATCAGTAAAACCAATGTGGTGAATTTCTCCACCTATCTGGGCATGGTCATCTTTTTCCTTGTGATGACCGCTCTCAGCAAGGCCGGTGTTCTGAACCGTTCCATGACCGGCTTGCTGGTCCCCATCTGCTGCTATATGTCTATGGCTGTGTCCCTGAACCTGACGGTGGGCATCCTTGGTGAGCTGAGTCTGGGGCATGCGGGCTTTATGAGCGTAGGTGCCTTCGCGGGCGTCATCGCTTCTCAAAGCCTGCTGGATGTGGTCCCCTCCGCCGGTCTGCGGCTGACCATCGCCATGATCGTGGGCGCGCTGTTCGCCACCATCGCCGGCTTCATCGTTGGTGCTCCCGTGCTGCGGCTCCAGGGCGACTATCTGGCCATCGTGACTCTGGCCTTCGGCGAGATCATCAAGGAGCTTGTGACCTGCCTCATCGTGGGCCATGACGAAAATGGTCTCCATATCCTCTTTAACCTCACCGGCAACAAGACAGTGGAGGATCTGGGCCTCAGCGACACCGGCATCGCCATCATCAAAGGTGCGCAGGGTACCGCCAGCGTCAAGACCATCGCCAGCTTCACTGCTGGTTTCATTCTGGTGATGGTGACACTGTTCATCGTGCTGAATCTGAAGCACAGCCGGGCCGGGCGGGCCATCATGGCGCTGCGGGACAACCGCATCGCCACCTCCAGCATCGGCATCAACACCACCAAGTACAAGCTCATGGCTTTTGTCACCTCCGCCGCTCTGGCCGGTGCCGCCGGTGCGCTGTACGGCTTGAACTATTCCTCTCTCCAGGCCGCTAAATTCAACTTCAACACCTCTATCCTGGTGCTGGTGTTCGTGGTGCTGGGCGGTCTTGGCAACATCTGGGGCAGCCTGGTAGCTGCCGCGGCGCTGACCATCCTGCCGGAGGCCCTCCGGGAATTCGCCGACTACCGGATGCTGGTGTACGCCATCGTGTTGATCCTCGTCATGCTGGCGACCCACAACCCCACGCTGCAAAGCTTCTTCGCCCGGCTCAAGCCTGGCAAAAAGGAAGAAAAGGAGGCTGCCTGATATGTTCGGAAAACTGGTTCCCGTCCCCTCCGGCGCTGTGATCCCGGAGCGTGACATCGGCAAGCGTCCCATCCTCAATTGCATCAATCTGGGCGTCACCTTCGGCGGCCTGAAGGCCGTGGACGATTTCAACCTCATGATCGGCCGGACGGAGATCGCCGGTCTCATCGGTCCCAACGGCGCAGGCAAGACCACGGTGTTCAACCTGCTGACCAAGGTGTATCAGCCTACCCACGGCACCATCCTTCTGGACGGGCAGGACACCCACAACATGACCACCGCTCAGGTGAACCGGGCTGGTATCGCCCGTACCTTCCAGAACATCCGCCTGTTCAATGACCTGACGGTGGAGGAAAACGTCACCGTGGCGATGGACGCTCAGATGAAATACAACATGGTCAGCGGCATCTTCCGCCTCCCCAGCTTCTGGAAGGAGGAAAAGGTGGCCCACGAGCGGGCGCTGGAGCTGCTGAGCCTATTCCATATGCAGGATCTGGCAAATGTCAAGGCCGGTTCCCTGCCCTACGGCGCCCAGCGCCGTCTGGAGATTGTCCGGGCGCTGGCAACCAACCCCTCCTTGCTGTTGCTGGATGAGCCCGCCGCTGGTATGAACCCCTCCGAAACGGCGGAACTGATGGAGAACATCCGCAAGATCCGGGATACGTTCCAGATCGCCATTATGCTCATTGAGCATGACATGAATCTGGTCATGAACATCTGCGAGGGCATCTGCGTGCTGAACTTCGGCCGTGTCATCGCCAAGGGCAGCCCCGAAGAGATTCAGTCTAACCCGGTGGTCATCGAGGCCTACCTGGGCAAACAGAAGGAGGCGTGAGCATGAGCACCATTTTAAAGGTTGACGATATCAACGTCTATTACGGCAGCATCCACGCCATCAAGGGCATCTCCTTTGAGGTCAATGAGGGCGAAATCGTAACCCTGATCGGTGCCAACGGCGCCGGCAAGTCCACCACTCTGAACACCATTTCCGGCCTGCTCCACAGCAAGACCGGCCATATCGAGTTCATGGGCGAGCCTTTGAACCATGTACCCAGCCATAAGGTTGTTTCCAAGGGACTGGCGCTGGTCCCCGAGGGACGGCGGATCTTCCTCCAGATGTCTGTGCAGGAAAATCTGGACATGGGTGCTTTCTCCCGCCGGGGCGGCAACATCGACGCCGATATGGAGCGGGTCTTTGAACAGTTCCCCCGCCTGAAAGAACGCCGCAAGCAGGTGGCCGGTACCCTCTCCGGCGGCGAGCAGCAGATGCTGGCCATGGGCCGGGCACTGATGTCCAACCCCAAGCTGCTGATGCTGGACGAGCCCTCCATGGGCCTGGCCCCCATTCTGGTGGAGCAGATCTTTGACATCATCAAAAATCTCCACAAGGCCGGCACCACAATCCTGCTGGTGGAGCAGAATGCACAGGCGGCCCTGTCCGTGGCTGACCGGGGCTATGTGCTGGAAACCGGAAAGATCGTCACCACCGGCACAGGCGCGGAACTGCTGGCCTCTCCCGCCATCAAGAAGGCGTATCTGGGAGGCTAAACGTCGGAGCAAAGTCCGTGCACTCCGTTTCCACCTGACGGCGAAACCCTCGTTTTCTTCCTTGCTCCTCCTCTTTCGCGTCAGATTTGCTTCGCCGGATTCTGACGCGAGTGGGACGGGGGATGCGAGGGACAAAGTCCACATGGTTCCTTTCCATCTGGCATGAAGCCTTTGCTGTTTTCCATTTTCACAGCATAAACCGCACGTCCGTTTGGACGTGCGGTTTTTTCTCTCCGCCTCTTTTCAAAGCCGCTTCCCCGTGGTATACTGCTGTCAAGACAAGTTTGAAAGGGGTATCGTATGCACGCGGAGGAACGCAGAGAAACGATTTTGAAGCTGCTGCGGCAGTCTGCTCAACCGGTCAGTGCCTCGACGCTGGCAGGCCAACTGTCCGTCAGCCGCCAGATCATCGTAGGAGACATTGCCTTGCTGCGGGCCGGAGGCGCAGACATTTTAGCCACCCCCCGGGGGTACTGCCTGCAAAATGCCGCCGCAGCCGGTCTCACCCGCCGGGTAGCTGTCCGCCATGACGAGGCAGGCATGGCGGCAGAGCTGAACACTATGGTGGACAATGGCTGCACCGTGGTGGACGTTATCGTGGAACACCCTCTTTACGGCCAGCTCACCGGCCCCTTGCAGCTTTCCAGCCGATACGATGTGGCCCAGTTCATCGCCCGGAGCCACACCGCCCAGCCTCTCTCCGTTCTCACCGGCGGCATCCACCTTCACACGCTGCTCTGCCCCAGCGAGGACGCTTACCGGCGGGTACTGGACGCCCTGCGGCAGGCAGGCTTCCTGCTGGAGGGATAAAACTTTCTGTTGACAAGCATACCGATTCCGTGTATAGTGTGTTGGACAGGTGTCAAGACACCAGTCTGACACACTATTTTTGATCGATACGGAGTATTCTCATGGAAAAGGTAAACGCATTCCTGAAGCGCAAAAACATCGTTTTTTCCGCCAAACGCTATGGCATTGATGCCCTGGGCGCTATGGCACAGGGCCTGTTCTGCTCCCTGCTGATCGGCACCATCCTCAACACGCTGGGCACGCAGTTCCACATCGGTTTCCTCACCGCCCAGATCGGGGAAAAGGTTCCCTACACCGTAGGCGGCCTGACCTCCTTTATGAGCGGTCCCGCCATGGCCATTGCCATCGGCTACGCTTTGCAGGCGCCCCCGCTGGTGCTGTTCTCTCTGGCGGCTGTGGGTTACGCCTGCAACCTGCTGGGCGGCGCGGGCGGCCCCTTGGCCGTGCTGTTCGTGGCCATCATCGCTGCGGAGTGCGGCAAGGCCGTCAGCAAAGAGACGAAGATCGACATTCTGGTGACCCCCATTGTCACCACCCTCATCGGCGTAGGCACGGCCTATGTTATCGCCCCGCCCATCGGCACCGCCGCCAGTGCCTTCGGCATGGTCATTATGAAGGCCACGGAGCTTCAGCCCTTCCTGATGGGTATTCTGGTGTCCGTGCTGGTAGGCGTGGCATTGACTCTGCCCATCTCCTCCGCCGCCATCTGCTCCGTACTGGGCCTCACCGGTCTGGCAGGCGGTGCGGCTGTGGCCGGCTGCTGCGCCCAGATGGTAGGCTTCGCCGTTATGAGCTTTCGGGAGAACGGCTGGGGCGGTCTGGTGAGTCAGGGCCTCGGCACCTCCATGCTGCAAATGCCCAACATCGTGAAAAACCCCCGCGTCTGGATCGCCCCTACCGTCACCTCCGCCATTACCGGCCCCATTGCCACCTGCCTGTTCCGTCTGCAAATGAACGGCGCGGCCATCAACTCCGGTATGGGCACCTGCGGCCTGTGCGGCCAGTTGGGTGTGTGGACCGGTTGGGTAGCTCCCAGTGAAAAGGCTCTGGCCAACGGCGCCATCGCCATGAACCCCACCGCTTTTGACTGGGCAGGCCTGATCCTGATCTCCTTCATCCTCCCCGCCATTCTGTGCCCCCTTATCAACCAGCTCTGCCGCAAGGCCGACTGGGTGAAGGACGGCGATCTGAAGCTGCCCTGATATCCCTAATTTCACACATGTAGAAAAAACCATCGGCTTTTTGTGGAAAAAGCCGATGGTTTTTGTTCTTCTATAAGATTGTGCCCTGTTTAGCCGAATTTATGCCCCGATTCCCGTCCGAACGCACATTTTTAATAGGTGTTTTTCATTGTTAAAAAGCAAACATCTGTTGACGAAACGCCATGTTTTGGGTTAGAATACGAGTCAGGAAGGTATGTTCCTTTCAATGGCTGATCGCGCTGTCTCGTAAACTCCGTGTACGGCGCGATCTTTGTCGGGTGTCCCGGAAAACGATTACTTGTGATCATTTTCCGGAATGTGTTATCTTCTTCAAAATTGGAAGCGTACACATACCGTTATTTCCTTGTTTTACTTCATTTTTTCATCAAAGCAAGCAGAAAGGATGCGTGTTACATGGATGTAAAAAAGTGCAACGTTCTGGCGGCTGAGATCCGGCTGGAGACCCTGAAGGTCATCCACTCCCGGGGCTTCGGTCACGTGGGCGGTTCCATGGATCTAGCAGACCTGATGGCCGTTTTGTACGGCGAGGTCATGAAGTTCGATCCCAAGAACCCCCGCTGGGAAGATCGCGACTGGCTGGTGCTCAGTAAGGGCCACGCCGGACCCGTGGCTTATGCCACCTTCGGTCTCATGGGCTTCTATCCCATGGAGGAGGCCTACACCCTGAACCAGCCCCACACCAAGTTCCCCAGCCACACTGACCGCAAGCTGACTCCCGGCGTGGATCTGACCACCGGCTCTCTGGGCCAGGGCGCTTCCACCGCTGCCGGCGCCGCTCTGGGCAACAAGATCGACGGCCGCACCAACCACGTCTTCTGCGTCATCGGCGACGGTGAGGCGGACGAGGGCCAGGTCTGGGAGTCCTTCCAGTTCGCCTATGCCCACAAGCTGGACAACCTGATCTATTTCATCGATAAAAACGGCTATCAGCTGGACGGCCCCACCGATGACATTTTGGCTCACGGCGATCTGGCCAAGAAGGCGGAGTCCTTCGGCCTGTACACGCAGGAGATCGACGGCCATGACGTTCAGGCGATCTATGACGCCATTCAGAACGCATACGCCAAGAAAGGCGTTCCCAGCTGCATCGTGCTGGATACCTGCAAGGGCAAGGGCGCTACCTTTGCCGAGCCCAAGCATGACCACTCCTCTCAGCCCAACGAGGAGCAGTGGGCCGAGGCCATCGCCGCTTCCGAGAAGGCCTTGGAAGCTGTCAAGAACGCTTAAAGGAGGGTGCGAGTAATGAGTGTGAAAGTAATTGGTAAGCATGAAAAGGACTCCCGCGCCTGCCGCGACGCGCTGGCCCTGACTCTGAACGAAATGATGGCCGAGGACAAGTCCATCGTCTATGTGGACTGCGACCTGATGGGCTGCATCAACACCAAGATGCTGAGGAAGAACTATCCTGACCGCGCTTTTGAGGCCGGTATTGCCGAGGCCAACGGCGCCGGCGTGGCTGCGGGTCTCGCTGCCGCCGGCAAAAAGGTGTTCTTCCATTCCTTCGGTACCTTCTCCTCCCGCCGTTGCTATGACCAGATCTATATGTCCGCCGCTTACGCCGGTCTGCCCGTCCACGTGCTGGGCTCCGATGCCGGTGTGACCGCTGCCTTCAACGGCGGCACCCATATGCCTCTGGAGGATGCCGCTATGTACCTGAGCATCCCCGAGACCGTGGTGCTGGATCCCGCCGACTATGCCCAGCTGGAGTGCATCACCCGTCAGCTGCCCGGCATCACTTCCGGCGTGACCTATACCCGCTTTGTCCGCAAGGGCATCGTCAAGGTCTATGAGGACGGTTCCGAGTTCCCCATCGGCAAGGGCGTTGTGCTCCACGAGAGCGACAAGGACGTGGCCACCATCATCACCTCCGGCATCATGGTGGACGAGTCCTTGAAGGCTTATGAGGCTCTCCAGGCGGAAGGCATTTCCGTCCGCGTAATCGATATGTTCACCTGGAAGCCTCTGGACGAGGAGCTGGTCATCAAGGCCGCCAAGGAGACCGGTGCTATTGTCACCGCCGAGAACCACAACGTCACCTGCGGTCTGGGCAGCGTGGTTTCCAACTGCCTGGCCAAGAACTGCCCCACCGTTCAGGAGTTTGTGGGCGTGCAGGATCTGTTCGGTCAGGTCGGTCCTCAGGACTTCCTGATGGACGAGTACGGCCTCCGTGCCGCCAACATCGTGGCTGCCGTCAAAAAGGCGATCAGCCGCAAGTAATCCGGATATCCGGCGGAGTCTCCCCGGAGATCCCGCCTGTATCACTTAAATCAATTAAAAGGAGATTTCAATCATGGATGCATTTTCCGCTTCTCTGATGGCTGACAAGAGAGAGATTGTCTTTGCTCCCACCGTGTATAAGTTCCAGACCTTCGCCCAGATGGCTGAGGAGTTCAATCTGGGTGAACGGGACGTGGTTCTGACCAACGAGTTCATCTACACCCCCTTCATGAAGGAGCTGGGCCTGAAGTGCAACTTCGTGTTTCAGGAGAAGTTCGGCGCCGGTGAGCCCTCTGAGGCCATGATCCAGACCATGTACGACGCCATCCCCTATGACAGCTATGACCGCGTCATCGCCGTGGGCGGCGGCGCCATCATGGACCTGTGCAAGCTGCTGGGCTGCAAGCGTCCCGACACCGTCCACAACCTGTACTTCAAGCGCTTCCCCGTGGTCCACGAGAAGGACGTCATCGCCATCCCCACCACCTGCGGCACCGGCTCTGAGTGCACCAACATCTCCGTGGCCATTGTCAAGGACGAGAAGGACGGCGTGCTCACCGGCGGCGAAACCAAGCTGGGCCTGGTGTCCGATGACATCATCCCCAACAAGGTGTGCCTGATCCCCGACCTGCTCAAGACCCTGCCCTACAAGCCCTTCGCCTGCTCCGCCATCGACGCGCTGGTCCACGCCACCGAGTCCTTCCTGAGCCCCCACCGCAAGACCATGACCTCCGAGCTGTTCAGCGAGAAGGCCATGGACATGATCCTCAAGGGCTTCAAGCTCATCGACGAGAAGGGTCAGGACGCCCGCTTTGAGTATCTGGATGAGTTCGTCACCGCCTCCTTCTACGCCGGCATTGCCTTCCTGAAGGCTGGCTGCGGCCCTGTCCACGGCATGAGCTTCCCTCTGGGCGGCACCTATCATGTGCCTCACGGCGAGTCCAACTACATGCTCTTCGGCGCCATCATGGACTACTATGATGCCAACAAGCCCGACGGCGAGATCATGAAGTTCAAGGAGCTGGTGGCCCGCATCCTCGGCTGCGAGGTCAAGGACGCCATCCCCGAGATGAACGCTCTGCTGCAGCGCATCCTGCCTCTGCGTCCCCTGCGTGACTGCGGCTTCAC
>DXUR01000410.1 GCA_019417795.1 Clostridiales bacterium
GGCCGGAACGCCCTCTATGGGTATGGTGAAGTCTGCCATGGGCATCGGCGGATTGCTGTGCATGGGCATCGGCGATACCATTCGGGTGACCCTGACGGCGGACCCGGTGGAGGAGATCTGCGCCGCCAAAAAGATCCTGCGGGCGGCAGGTCTGCGGAAAGAGGGCGTGAATCTCATCGCCTGTCCCACCTGCGGCCGCACCCGGATCGACCTGATCCCTATGGCGGAGGAAGTGGAGCGCCGATTGATGAACTGCACGAAAAACATCACCGTGGCGGTGATGGGCTGCGCCGTCAACGGGCCCGGAGAAGCTGCCGCCGCGGATGTTGGCATCGCCGGCGGCAAGGGCGAGGGCCTGATTTTCCGCAAAGGAGAGATCCTTTACAAGGTGCCTCAGGAGCGGCTTGTAGACGCATTGATGGAGGAAATCGAAAAGCTGTAAGCAGCTTTTACATAAGATAGGGGAAAGAAGGACGCATGTCGAGAGAGATACCGTTTTTTGAATTATTTGCGCAGCTGCAGCTCTCCCCGGAGCTGCGGCTAAAGCTGTTGGGGGCGGTGATCGCCAGCGCCTGCATCCATCAGGACACCCTCTCTATGGAGCTGGCGATGATCGTGAAGCACCCTCTGGAGCCGTCAGATCTGGACGAGCTGAACAGCGCCATCCGCAGCGGCTATGGGCTGAATGAGGTGCGATTCCGGGTCACGCTGAAGGAGGAACAGCTGCCCTCTCAGTGGAAGGCAGCGGCCGCGCCGTCCGCCCCGTCCGGGGGAGGTCCATCAGGGCCGGTCCTGATGGGCAACCCCATCAAGGTCAAGCCCGTGGAAATGAAAACGCTGGATCTGAAAATGGGCAATGCCACGGTAAGCGGCAAGGTGTTCTCCGTGGAGTGTGTGGAGACCCGGCGGCCCGGTATGTGGCGGCTCCATGTGGAGATGACGGACTACACCAGCTCTGTGGCCGTCCATAAAAACCTGACGGAAAAGGAAGCCAAGGGCCTGGATGGGAAGATCAATCCCGGTATGTGGCTGTGCGTTCAGGGCAAGATGGAGCCTACCTGGGACGGCAAGGACATTCAGCTCAATCCCTACCACATCAACGTCATCCAGCACGAGGAACGGCAGGATACCGCCCCGGTGAAGCGCGTGGAGCTGCATCTCCACACGAAAATGAGCAATATGGACGCCTTGACGGACACGAAGGAGGTCATCAAGGAGGCCATCCGCTGGGGCCATCCCGCCATTGCCATCACGGATCACGGCGTAGCCCAGTCCTTCCCGGACGCCTGGCATGCCGCCGGGGACAAGATCAAGATCCTCTACGGCGTGGAGGGCTACTTCATCAACAACGTGGACGATCGCATCGCCGTTCACGGCAGGGGAGACTGCGGCCTGGACGACGAGTTCGTCTGCTTTGATATTGAGACCACCGGCTTGAAGGTGGACCGGGAGGCCATCACGGAGATCGGCGCGGTGGTGCTGAAAAACGGCGAGATTTCCGAGCGGTTCCAGACTTTTGTGAACCCAAACCGCCGCCTGACGCCGGAGATCATCGGTCTCACCGGCATCACGGATGAAATGCTGAAGGACGCCCCCCAGCTGAAGGACGCCCTGACGGAATTTCTGAAATTCGTCAACGGCCGGCCCTTGGCTGCCCACAACGCGGAATTCGACATCGGGTTTATCCGGGCAGGCTGCAAGAAGGTTGGGCTGGAATTTGACCCCACCTATGTGGACTCCCTGATCTTAGCCCAGAACCTGCTGCCGGGTCTCGGCAAGTACAAGCTGGACATTGTGGCGGACCATCTGGACCTGCCCGCCTTCAACCACCACCGGGCCAGCGACGACGCCGCCACAGTGGGCTATATGCTGATCCCGTTCTGGAAAATGCTCCATGAACGGGGGATCCACACCCTCCAGGCCGTCAATAAGGAGATGGAAAAGCTGCGGCCTCTGGGCAGCAAGTCCAACCGTTTTCCCAAACACATCATTATTCTGGCCCGGAACAAGGTGGGCCTAAAAAATCTCTATCAGCTGATCTCCGCTTCCAACCTGAAATATTTCAAGCGGGTGCCCACCATCCCCAAAAGCGAGTTGATGGCCCATCGGGAGGGCCTGATCATCGGCTCCGCCTGCGAGGCGGGTGAGCTGTTCAAGGCGGTGGTGGATCACAAGGATTGGGACGAACTGAAGCGCATCGCGTCATTTTATGACTATCTGGAAATTCAGCCCCTGTGCAACAACGCCTTCATGCTCCGCAACGGCGACGCCCGGAGCGAGGAGGATCTGCGGGAGTTCAACCGCACCATCGTCCGGCTGGGAGAGGAACTGAACAAGCCTGTCTGCGCCACCGGCGATGTCCATTTCCGGGAGCCGGAGGACGAGGTGTACCGGCACATTCTGCTGGCGTCCAAAAAGTTCCCGGACGCCAACGAGCCCCTGCCTATCTACTTCAAGACCACCCAGGAGATGTTGGAGGAATTCCGGTATCTGGGGGAGGAAAAGGCCTACGAGGTGGTGGTCACCAACACCCGTCTGGTGGCGGATCAGATCGAGACCTTCGAGCTGCTGCCGGCGGAACTGTTCCCGCCCCGGCTGGAAAATTCTGAGGAGGACCTGAACCGTCTGGTCTGGGAAAAGGTCCACCGGCTCTACGGCGAGGACCCGCCCCAGCTGATCGTGGACCGCCTGAATGTAGAGCTGGGCGGCATTCTGGGTAAGTATGACGTGGTGTACATGTCCGCCCAGAAGCTGGTGCAGCGCAGCAACGAATGCGGATATCTGGTTGGCTCACGAGGCTCCGTCGGCTCGTCGCTGGTGGCTTATATGTCCGGCATTACGGAGGTCAACTCCCTGCCGCCCCACTACCGCTGTCCTAAGTGCAAAAACAGCGAATTCATTCTGGACGGCAGCTACGGCTGCGGCGCGGATATGCCGGACAAGGTGTGCCCCGTCTGCGGCACCAAGTACGTGAAGGACGGCTTCGACATTCCCTTTGAGACCTTCCTGGGCTTCGGCGGCGGCAAGGTGCCGGATATCGACCTGAACTTCTCCGGCGAATATCAGGCCCGGGCTCACCGTCACGCCATCGAAATGTTTGGAGAGACACAGGTGTTCCGGGCGGGTACCATCGGTACCCTGGCGGAAAAGACGGCCTACGGCTTCGTGAAGAAGTATCTGGAGGAGAACGGCATCGTGGCCTGCCGGGCGGAGGAAAACCGCCTGACCCTGGGCTGCGTTGGCGTCCGCCGCACCACCGGCCAGCACCCCGGCGGCCTGGTGGTGGTCCCGGACGATAAGGATATGGAGGACTTCTGCCCGGTGCAGCACCCGGCGGACGCCGATGATTCCGATACCATCACCACCCATTTTGAATATCACTCCATGGAGGCCAACATCCTGAAGCTGGATATGCTGGGACACGATGACCCCACCATGGTGCGTATGATGCAGGATCTCACCGGCGTGGACCCCCATGAGATCCCGCTGGACGATCCGGAGACCATGTCCATTTTCATTTCCAGCAAGGTGCTGGGCTATGAGAATGACCCTATTCTGGGGCCAACCGGCGCTGTGGCCATCCCGGAGTTCAACACCCGGTTCACCCGCCAGATGCTCATTGACACCCAGCCCAAGGATTTCAATACGCTGGTACGGCTCTCCGGCTTCTCCCACGGTACGGACGTGTGGATGGGCA
>DXUR01000411.1 GCA_019417795.1 Clostridiales bacterium
CATTGCGGACTCTGCCTTGCCGAATTTTTCAGGCGGGAACGGTCGATATCGGTACGCCAAGGCCGTGGAGCTTTCTAGCCGTACCAATGCAGTGCTGACCCTTGCACCCCGGTATGAAAATACCGCTATGATTCTGGATATGCGCGGCCTGCACGATGCCTGCAGTGCCCCACTGTTCCAGCTTTCCCTTGATAACGACTGGGATGAAACTGCATGGAGCCGCCTGCGTTCGTTCCTCTACTACTGCTGAATCTGGCAGACGCAAAGAACCCGTCTGGTACGTCTAGACGGGTTCTTTGCGTCAGTTATGAAACAGAAAATCGCTTATTCGATGACCAGCAGCAGGCTCATTTTGAATTTGCCCTGTGCGGTAACGCTGTGCAGGCCGTTCTTATCGAAGCGGAAGCTCTCGCCTGCGTTCAGCTCGTAATCCTTGCCCTCATAGCCAATAATGGCCTTGCCTTCGAGGGCGGTCAGGATGGCATTGCCGGGAGCGCGGTGCGGAGTCAGGCCGGTGCCCTCGTCAAAAGCCATCAGGACAAATTTCATGTTGTCTGCATGAGCGATGTCCAGATTGGCGATGCTCCCCTCTTCATAAGAAATGAGGTTCTTCAGTTCGGTGGGCTGGCCTGCCTTGATGATGTTGTTCATGGTAAAATTCTCCTTTTTCAAAATGATTTCAGTATAGATCATTCCACTGTCGGTTTTTGTGCCGCACAGTGTTTTCGGCGGTACATACAGCACTTCTCCGGGTTTGACAGACACTTCCTGCCCATCGACTCCCAGAAGAAACTTGCCGTTTCCCTCACCACCCAGATAAAGAGTGGTGCAGTCATAGTATTCCGGGGTAATAGAAGTGCCTGCGCCCAAGGAAAACCATGTTACCGGCACTCCATAGCCCAGTCCGGAAGGTCGGGAAACGGTCATAGCGTCCCGGATCGGGCGAACCTGGGAAAGTGTAAAAGGGACATTGTTCATACAGCAGTTTCCTCCCGCAGAGCAACCGGAACGATGCTGCGCACCGACCGCCCCTGATAATGCAGTTCATCCACCAGCACCTGAACATCAAAAGAATACGAGATGTTCTCCTCGTTCAAGATCTCCGCAGCTGGACCGTAGAAAAATTCGCCTTTGCGGTTCAGCATCAGGGCTTCGTCCGCTACGCTCATGGCATTGGTGGGATAGTGGGTATTCATGATGGCACTGATGCCGGATTCATGCGCCAGCCGCTCCACCATATTCAGTACTAAGATCTGATTGTGGAAATCCAGACCGGTTTCCGGCTCGTCCAGAATGATGAGCTTCGGCTCGTTGATGAGGGCACGGGCAATGAGCACCATTTGTAGTTCACCGCCGCTCATCCGGTTGCAGTCCTTGTTGGCAAGACGGGTGATCCCAACTCGTTCCATCATGGCTTCCGCCATTTCGATTTCCTCTTTGCCGGGTTGCTGAAAGGTTCCGAGATGCGCACTGCGCCCCAGCAGAACCATTTCCAGACCGGTGTAGGAAAAAGCGAAGCCACGGGACTGTGGAATGTAGGAGATAGTGCTCCAGACATCCTTCGGCTTGAGGGTGTGGATATCCTTCCCATAAAATAGGGTTTTTCCGCTGTGCCATGGCAGCAGACCGATCATGCACTTGAGCAGGGTGGTTTTACCAATGCCGTTTGGTCCAAGAATTGCAAGGATGTGTCCTTCTTCCAGACGCAAATTGATATTTTCGAGAATCACAGGCTGCTTCGGGTAGCCGAAGCAACCGTTCTGCACTTCCAAGATCATTGCAGGTTGCTCCTTGTTTTATTCAGCAGAGAAATAAATGCCGGCGCACCGATGATAGCGGTGAGGATGGAAAGAGGCAGCTCGATAATGCTGATGCTGCGGGACAGGGTATCGATCAGGATCATAAAGCTGGCTCCCAGACTGAGACTGAGGGGCACCACATAACGGTTGTTGCTTCCAACCAGCATCCGGGATGCGTGCGGGATCAGCAGACCAATCCAGCCCACCTGACCGCACATGGAAACGGCAGAAGCCGTGACCAGCGTAGATGCAACAATGAACAGCATCCGGGTCTGTTTGATGTTGATGCCGCTGGCACGAGCCTCGTCATCACTCAGTGAAAGGATGTTCAGCCGCCAGCGCAGCAGATAGATGATGATGATTCCAGCAACGATAAGTGGGCAGCCAATCAGGATCTTTTGGTAACTGGCACTGGTAAAGCTGCCCAAGAGCCAGTAGGTGATCTCCGGCAGCTTGTCCTGCGGATCGGCAGTATATTTCAGCAGCGAACCCAGTGCGTTGAACAGAGAGGATGCAATCGTACCGGCCAGCACCAGATAAACCATAGAACGCCCATCACTCTTGCCTGCGACTTTCAGAGTAAAACAGACGGAAATCAGGCCAAAGACCAAGGCGATGAGCTGCGTTTCCAGAATATTGCAAGACAGGATAATAGCAAGAATTGCACCCACACAGGTGCCGCTGGTTACACCCAAAATATCCGGTGTGGCAAGCGGATTGGAGAATAAGGATTGATAGGTATTGCCTGCACAAGACAGACCTGCGCCGACGATGATGGCCATCAGAATGCGGGGCAGCCGCAGATTGATGACGATGGAGTAGTTCTGTACATTTGAGGTGCTCTCACCCGTCAGAGCAGTGCGCAAAGCCGAAAGGACTTCGCCTATCGGAACACTCATTCGCCCAAAGCACAGGCAGATGAGTGCGGTCACAAGGGGCAAAGCAAACATCAATACCACGGCCAGAGGTGTGAACCGGCCTTTTTTTATCCAGATGGTATCTTTCATCAGTACAGCAGCATTTCCTCCAGCTCGTCATCCGTCACATCGTAGCCGTACCATGTCTTGTAATATTCCTTGATGGTATCGCCCAGCGGATAATCGGCAAAAGCATCCGGGTAGGTGTTGCAGGCCAGCCATGCCAGCACCAGCGGAGCATCTGGATTCGGGGTGAACCAGTTCCACATACCCAGCGTAGTGTTGTAGACCCGGCCGCTCTTCACGGCAGTCAGGGTGGAGAAGTCAGCACCGTCAACATTCCCGCTCAGCACGTCCTCGGTGCGCAGGGGCTGCAGGCCGGGACCATCCAAGAAAAGAATATCGGGATCCCAGCTATAAATCTGCTCCATGCTGGCCTGTGCAAAGCCAGTGGCTTCCAGTGCCTTGTCCATTACGCCCAGACGCTTCATCCAGTAGGTGCCAAAGGTGCCCTGACCGGATACCTGCGGCACACCGTTTGCATACTTCCACAGAATCAGCGCACTGGGGCGATCTGTTTGAGGAATTTCCGCAATACGGGCTTCCACATCGGCCACGATCTCATCACCGGCAGCAACAAAGGCTTCGGTCTTGTCCGGCTCGTTGAAGATCTGCTCCAGCAGCTTCAGCCACTCTTCGTAACGCTCAATGGGATCGGCCTCCGTAGATGCGCCCACGGTAGCAAAACCGATGGAGGGGATTCCGCTGGCCTTCAGGATTTCGGCATGGGAGGAGTTGCCCGCATTGTACAGGATAACATCGGGATTCAGCTTCATGATCTCCTCGATGTTCAGGTCGCTCTGAGCATAGACCGTATCGCTGGACTCCAGAAGCTCCGGGGCGATATTCTTCAATACAGTGTCAGAAATGACCGACTTGAAAGAACCGCAGTAACCCACGATGTAGGGAGCACTGCCCT
>DXUR01000412.1 GCA_019417795.1 Clostridiales bacterium
ATGTATGCGTGTTGGTGGTCTGCGCCATGCTGGTGCTGGCGCTGGTGGTGCGGGTCCTGCCGGTCTTCGTCGCCAAGCAACAGCTCGATACCTATGCGGTGGAGCTGGTGCGGGAAGCGGAGATCTCCGGCAGAGTCGGAACGGAAACCAGCCGCCGTGCCGCGGCGCTGACGGACAGCACCGGACTGGATCCCAACATCCACTGGTCAAAAACTGGCCGCATTCAGCTCAATGAAGAAGTCACCGTAACGCTGACATTGGACATGGATATCGGCCTGTTCGGCGGCTTCGGCTCATTTCCCATTACGCTGCGGTCGGAAGCCACCGGAAAGTCGGAGGTGTATTGGAAATGAGAAAGCACCCCTTCTTTCGCCGCCACCCCGGTGAGGGCACCCCCATGATCCTTGCCATCGTGCTGGTCCTGCTGATGCTTTTTTGCACGGTCGCGGAGTTCAGCCGGGTGTGGATCATTGCCCAGGGGGTCAAGGAGGCTGCCCAGCAGGCGGTCATCTCCACCATCAACGACAACTATGACGATGTGTACCACGCTGTGCGGGAGGGCTATGCCGCAGGCTGGTATCCGGACGGCACAGGCCGATGGGATGAAAGTGTGGATACCGGCGATGTGTACGGCCAGCTGGCGTCAACGCTTGGGCTGGAGATCACCGGCAGCGGATATCAGAAGATCTCAAACGAAAATGTGGAATATACCATCTCCGGTCTGAGCGTGGAGCTGAGTAACAATGCTCTCAGTTCCGGGCAGAGCAAAGGCTATACCGCCGCGGTGGAGATCCACTTGGAGGTGCCGGTACGCTTTCTTGGAAATCTTTTGCCCGCGGCTGAAATGACGCTGCACACGGAAGCTAAATATGTGCCGGTATTCTGAAAAAGTTTCGCTTTCCCAATAGACTTACGCCGGAAGGTGTGGTATTGTCCAATCAAGAGATAAATCAGAAAAAGGAGGAAAATCAATGAACGACAAGACGAAACGGATCATCCTCATCATCGTCTGCTGCCTGCTCTGCGGTGCGGCAGTCATCGGGATCGCCGGACGCTTCGGTGGAAACACGGTGACGCCCTCCGGAACGGTATCCGGCAGTCAGCCGGACAGAAACGATCCCAATGTGAACATCAACAATAGCCAGGGAGATGTGAATGTCCCCTCGCTGACGCCGGAGCAGAGCGACCCCGGCCAGGGTGCAAACTCCAACGGCACGGAGCAGACCATCCAGGTGGCCCCTGTTAAACCGGACGCTCCGGAAAAGCCGGAATCGCCCAGCGGCACGGCGACACTTCCGGATGACCACAAAGCGGAGGATGTGCCGACCTCGGAACGCAAGACGGAGGATGAACCGCACCCCACATATCCGGAGCAGCCCACCTCCAAGCCTGCGGAATCCCAGCCTGCCGCAGGAAGCACGAACTCCTCCGGTCAGGTATATGTGCCGGGCTTCGGCTATGTAGACAGCAGCGGTGATAACACGGTCATCGACGGACAGGACATCTACGAAAACGGAAATAAAATCGGTGAAATGGGCGGCGGGAACTAACAGTACTCCCAATCAGCATGGCGCAGTCAGAAATGGCTGCGCCTTTACTTTTTTCGAAGCTTTGAAAGGAGGAATCCATGAAGCGACTTCTCGCACTTTTTCTTTCCCTTGTGCTCATGCTGTGTGCGGCTGTTCCAGCTTATGCCACCGGTGACGGCAACTTCGACGGCGGTGGCGGCGGCATGGGCAGCGGCACATCCACAAACTACTGGAATCCGGGTATGGACGGTGTCCGCATTTCCGTGGTGAATGTGGACAGTCACGCTGTCGCGGGAAATACCGTTGACTGGAGCAATCAGAATCCGAGCACCAACATGATCCACTTCGGAAAGGTATCCAAGCTCTCTTATAACAGTGGGCGGGCGTTGTCACCTGTCGTGGGCGGCTATGTCTGCGTCCGTCCGGCGCAGAGTCTGCCTCGCATCATTTCGACCGGCGACTATCCCGCCAGCATTGCGGCGATTCGAAGCTACTTTACAGACGAGCAAGTCATTCGGGCGATTGCCGGATATGTGGGAATAGACTTTGATACGCTTATTGCCGGCGATTACAAAATCGTTGTCGAGCCTATCGCCTACTTCGTCTACGGTGGAGCCTACTATGCCATGACGGCCACGGAAGCGGCGCTCTATGACCAAAAGGTAAACGGAGATCTTCGAAGCAAGATGGGATCGCTCACCCATAAGAATCTGCCGCTGGCCATCTTCCTTGAAGAAGCAGATCTGGGCTATCCTGCATGGTCTGGCAGCACCAACAGCAAGGTCAGCAACGATCAGATCATCTCGTCCCTCGGCATCGGTGTCGTCCGCTTCAACGGTGAGCTGGAGCCACCCGATGTAAATGATTTCGACTATGAATACCGAGTCGATACCGATGTGATATCTTCGGTAGAGGTGAGCGGCGGGCAGTCTGACCCGGATAACCCGGTGGCTGTCCGCTTTGTGATTCAGGGCAGAACTTACACCGTCAGTAATGTCTACTATCCGGACGGCGACAGTCAATTGGTATGGGTGAAGTGGCACACGCCGTCAGAGCCCTGCGTTATCACGATTGCTGTCAGCGTGTCTGGCGGCGGCACGGCGCAGAGCACGATTACTTGTAACATCGTGGATCTGGACGGCAACGATCCGCCCAACCCGGTGGCGGATGACCGCAACGACCGTTTCCGTCTGGCTTCTATTCCGGAGAAAGAACAGGTAACATCCGCTTCCTGGGGCATTTGGTCACCTTGGTGGCAGGAAAATTGGGAATGGGTAGAGAACTGGGAGAAGTGCTGGCACACGGATCGATGGGTGGACGATAACAATGTGGTTCACCGTGACCGCTGGTATCACTGGGTAGATAACGGCTGGTGGGAGGATCATGGATGGTGGGAGTTTGACTACAACGGCTACTCCGCAAGCCTGACTGCATCCATGCGCATCACGCCGGACAGCCTGTCACCCACAGCGACTGCAGCTACCATGAAAAGCGGGTACGGAATTCAGGAGAAAGTGACGGCCAGAGTAATGACCACGCAGAGCGCGGCTGTCACGGCGGCGCAGAATGCTGTGACCTATTTCCCTGAATTCGGGTACGAAGGCTTCTGGAGACTGCTGAACCGCAGCGTCAGCGGCAAGAGTACCACCTTCGCTTTCAAAAACAATCCCTACAGCACCTATGACCGCCCGACCCACTTCACACCTATCTGGTACCCGGACGGCAGCTACACGCCGTATACCTGGCTTTTGGACTGCTGGACACCCACGGGAATGCTAAGTATGAACCTGGCGGATTCCGTGCGCATCGCCGGTGACCTGTGGGAAGAATGGCATATCGCCCCCTCAAAATAACAACAAGAATTGGAGGTATCTATGAGCAAAATGAAATGCAAGCGCCTTTGTGTGATGCTGACCCTGTCCCTGCTGTTGGTCTGCATGATGGGAACCACGGCCTTTGCTGCCGGCACCGGCGATGTGGCCGGAGCGGTGGAAAGCACCTGGGCCACGGCATCCACGCAGATCAAGACCGTCGTCAACAACGTGGTGTTTCCCGCCATTGACCTGATCCTTGCGGTGTTTTTCTTCGCCAAACTCGGCACAGCTTATTTTGACTGTGCGCCCGTAGCGGCGATGTAATAATTCTGGATATGGCAATCCAGCGGGA
>DXUR01000413.1 GCA_019417795.1 Clostridiales bacterium
GGGCCTTTTCGATCTCGTCGAACAGCACCACGGAGTAGGGCTTACGGCGCACCTTTTCGGTGAGCTGGCCACCCTCATCGTGGCCCACATAGCCCGGAGGCGAACCCACCAGACGGGACACCGTATGACGCTCCATGTACTTGGACATATCAATGCGGATCATGGTGTTCTCATCGCCGAACATGGCTTCGGCCAGAGACTTGCACAGCTCCGTCTTGCCCACGCCGGTGGGACCGAGGAACAGGAAGCTACCGATAGGGCGCTTGGGGTCCTTCAGACCCACGCGGCCACGGCGGATGGCCCGGGCGCCCGCCTTTACCGCTTCGTCCTGTCCCACGACACGCTTGTGGAGGATATCCTCCATGTGCAGCAGGCGCTGCCCCTCGTCCTCGGTCAGGCGGGTGACGGGGACGCCGGTCCAGCCGGACACCACGGCGGCGATGTCCTCGGCGTTAACGTCGCGGTGCTCCTGATTGCTCCTGCGGCGCTTGTCGCGCTCAGCCTCCAACTGCTTCTGACAGTCCTTCTCGGCATCCCGCAGCTTGGCAGCTTTCTCAAAATCCTGCGCGGCGACGGTGCCTTCCTTGTCCTCGGCGAGAGCGTTGAGCTTTTCTTCGAGGCTCTTGAGTTCTTCCGAAGGCTCTTCTTGCTCCATCCGCACGCGGCTGGCGGCCTCGTCCATCAGGTCGATGGTCTTGTCGGGGAGGAAACGGCCGTTGATATATCAAGCGGACAGCTCCACGGCGGCTTTCAGAGCTTCATCGGTGATATGCAGCTTGTGGTGCTGCTCATACTTCTCCCGTAGACCCTTTAGGATCTCCAGTGTGGCCTCCTGACTGGGTTCACCCACGGTGACCGGCTGGAAACGGCGCTCCAGTGCGACGTCCTTTTCAATATACTTGCGGTATTCGTTCAAGGTCGTTGCGCCGATGATCTGGATCTCGCCGCGGCTAAGGGCGGGCTTGAGGATGTTGGCGGTGTCCACAGAGCCCTCGGCGGAGCCTGCGCCCACAATGGTGTGCAGCTCGTCGATAAAGAGGATGATGTTGCCGTCCTTCCTGGCCTCCTGCATCACCTTCTTGATGCGCTCTTCAAATTCGCCGCGGTACTTGGCGCCGGCCACCATGCCGGTAAGATCCAGCGACAGAAGCTTCTTATCCAGCAGGTTTTCCGGCACATCGCCTGCGGCGATCTTCCGCGCCAGGCCCTCCGCGATAGCGGTCTTGTCGACGCCCGGCTCGCCGATCAGGCAGGGGTTGTTCTTCGTGCGGCGGGACAGGATCTGAATCACGCGCTGGATCTCCTCATCGCGGCCGATGACAGGATCCAGCTTGCCCATCCGGGCGTCCGCCGTCAGATCACGGGTGAACTCTGCCAGTATCTTGCTGCCCTTGCCGTCCTCCTTGGCGGAACCGGCAGCCGGGGTACGGCTGTCGCCGCTCTGGGCCGCTCTGGCCGCGGCGCTGAGCTTCTCCATCAGCGCGGTGTAGAGCTGGCGGGCATCCACACCGGCAGAGCGCAGGATACGGACTGCCATGTTGTTGCCCTCGCGGAGGATACCGGCCAGCAGATGCTCTGTGCCGATACAGGCGTAGCCGCCGCGGGCGGCGTCCTCCATGGCGATCTCCAATACGTGCTTGGCGCGGGGGCTCAGGCTTTGCGCGGAATTGCTGCCGGAAAGTCCGGTACCGGCGCTCTTGCGAATCATCTCCGTCAGCAGATCGTCAGTCAGACCTGCTTCGGTCAGTACGGTGTGGGCAGGGCCCTCGTCCTCCCGCATCAGGCCAAGCAGCAGGTGCTCCGTGCCCATGTAGCCGTGACCCAGCTCGCCCGCAGCCTCTTGAGCCAGCTGCAGGACTTCCTCCGCAGTAGGAGTGAATTTATTTTCATCCATTGTTCAATACCTCTTTTATTTTGGGGTGTGTTTTATCCTTTCGTCTGTGCTTTAAGCGGTTTCCTGATCGTTCTTCCGGGACTTCTCAGCGTTCTTGTGAGCTTCCTCCAGTTTATGGATCTCGTCCCGCAGCTCGGCGGCGCGCTCGAAGTCCTCTTCCGCAATGGCCTTTTCCTGCGCCTGCTTCAGCGCATTCTTCTGGCGCAGATAGGAAAAGCGGCTCTGATCCTCATGACTCATGAGGTTGTCCTTTTTCTCCTCCTCATCCTCCTGCATCGGTGCTGCGCCGATGGCGGGCATGGTATCGAAGAAATCGTCGAAAGGACTCTCCAACATCCTCCCATCAGGGACGGCGTGGAGCCGAAGAACGCATCATTGCCAAAGAAACTGTCCAGCATGGACGGCCGCTTGGAGAAAAATCTCTGGGTATAGCCCAGCTTCTCCGCACAGGTCTGGCAGAGGTGATGCTCCTCCGTTCTGCCGTTGATGCTGCTGCGATAGATGAAGTTGGCTTCATTTCTGCCGCAATTTTCACATTTCATAATCATCCCTCCGTGAATCTGTATATAAATCGTTCAAACTTTCCTTTCTGACACACAGTTTAGCTTTTCCTCTTGCAAAAACAAGAAGCTGCCGATACAACAAAGAAAAAACGACTTGTACCGAATGCACAAGCCGAAGAAGGAGGCAGACCGTGGAGGAAAAACGCTGGGAATCGTGCAATGCAGAGGCGCTACTGGATGAGTTCTTTTCGCAGGACAATCTCCGGCAGCTGGCTCTGAGCACGGGGGAGCTGCTGGGCTGCCCGCTTCTGGTGCTGGATGACACCTTTCATGGCACGGCGCACCACCTGCCGCTCGGCTTTTCCGATGCGCTCTTTGAAACCGCCGTACGCTGCGGCGAGATCACCTACGAGGCCGGCGCAATCATCAGCAAAAATGCGATGCTCACAGCTGGTTGGGCGGACTATGTCCAGCTGGCTGATAGCCCCTATCGGCGGCGTTTTGCACCTCTCATCAGCGCGGGCGTGCGCCTCGGCTGCCTCATCTGCGTGGATACGGACGGACATTTGAAAAAATCCCGCCGCAGACCTGGGAGCTGGTGGAGCACATCCTCTCCAAGCAGCTGTTCATGGAGGTGAGCCGTCAGGACAAGCCTTCCGAGACGGTGGAGGACATCCTCATGCACCTGCTGGACGGCGGGTTTTCCTCCGCCGCGCATTTTCAGCTTCAGGCCTCCGGCATCTACCTCGCGGACTTTCATCCGCGCGCCTTCGCCCTCATCGACCTTGAGACCTACCACAGCGCTTACATGGGAAAGCGGCATCTGAAAGAGGAACTGGAAGCGCAGATTGCGGATTCCCACCCGTTTTTGTATCAGGGGGACGTTTTCCTCTTTCTGCACAGAGAGGGGGATGCGGACACGCTTTCCGCGCTGGCAAAGGAGTTTCAGCTCAAGATCCTCGTGTCCGAGCCGCTGGATGAGCTATTCGATCTTCCGGGGCTTTACCGCACGGCTCGTGAGGCGCTGGAGCTGATGACGGACGAGCGCTTTCACGGGGAGCCGGTCTGTTCCGTGGCGCAGCTGCGCACCCCGCTGCTGCTGAAAAATCTGGAGGGGCGCGGCGACCTGATCCCGATCGCGCTGCGCCGCCTTGCCGCCCACAACCGCGAAAAGGACACCCAGTACTGCGAAACGCTTTACCATTACCTCACCTGCTGCCACTCACTGAAAAAGACCAGCGACGCGCTCTATACCCACCGCAACACCGTGCTTTACCGCATCCGCAGATTGCAGGAG
>DXUR01000414.1:0-2174 GCA_019417795.1 Clostridiales bacterium
CTCCTGTCTTGGTTGGAAGCATATTGCTATACCCGGATATGGAGCGGCCCTCATTATATTTTTTAAAGTTCTTTTGCTCAGTCCTATTCGACACTACTTCCCGGACTGTCGGGCGGTTGAACGAACCGGCGCCTGGCAGCGCCCATCGGGAATCTAACCCCTCAGAGGATCTCTCCGAGCTGCCCCCATTGCTTGCGGCTGTGGCTGGACAGAATGTACCATTATAGGCTGACGGGATCATTGCGAGACGGGCTGCCATGCCCGCTTTTGGCTGAATGAGTTTCGCTCTGCACCTTATTGGCCGTTCATTGACATCGGAGTAATTCCGATGCAGGTGGTCTTCGCGCATTCGCCGCATCGCTGTTCCCCCTCGCCGGGGGACCGTCAACTGACGTTATTCGTCACCGGATATTCAGTTTTCAATGTTCACAAGAAGATTCTTTTCTTCTCGTATGTATACGGGAAAAAACTGGCATCTTAACAACCCTGCTCATCCAAATTATTTTTAATTTTTTTCAGGATGCGCTTTTTCCGCACATGAATGGCCTGCTGAGAGACCCCAAGCATCTGTGCGTATTCCTTTTCGGAGCGGTTTTTGAAGTAAAGCTCGTAGATCAGCTCATAATCCTTCGGCGGGAGCAGATCCAGAATATTACGCAGGGACTGGCGCACCATCTCCTCAATTGCCTGATTTTCAGGGGTGTTGTCATAATCAATAAATTCATGGAACCGCTCGTATCCGTCATTTTCACCGCCGATCAGAGAACTCATCTGCGTTTCGTGCTTGTAAAAGCGTTCCGTGCTGTCTTCAATGTGCCATTTCGTCCGCCTGTAGGTCTGGAAGACTTCTTTTGTGACCTGGACGAGCTCAAATTCGCCGGTCATGGTGTTGTAAATGTTGAGAAAATAATTCTTTTCAGTCATACTCCTGATCTCCTTTGTGATTTTCTGAATTTGGTGAGGTTCAAAAAATCGGGAGATCAGGGGTATTCAGCGATATACGGCTCCCACGCTAAAAGGGGGAGGATATGAAAAAAGCGCATTGCAAACTCCTTTTCCGGAGCTGCATGCGCAAAAAAAGAGCCGCTTGATTTGTCTGACCATTGGCCGCGTTGACAGAACTATGTTCCTAAAAGGAACGATAGTTACAAATCAAGCGGCACATGGGATGGTCACGCATCAAGCGGCTCCGAGGCTCATACTTGGTATTTAATTGTTGGGGACAGATCGATTATTCGCGGTTATGCGATGCGGAATACAACAGGCGGGAAGAAAACCGCCTCTCCGCATTGCGGGCACTTCAGGTATGTCGCGCCGTGGGCCCCTTTGCAGAGCGTTTCAAGCCGCAGCTTACAATACGGGCAAAGCCGTGCCATGGTGATATGGGTGGAGTACTGCTGCTCAAGCTCCCGCTGCTCGGCTTGGATGCAGGCATACCGCTGCGGGTCAAGCGCCTTGGAATTGATTTTTGCCATAATAACAACTACCTCCTATGCTGTGTCAAAGTCATCCGCATAAATATGGATGGGCGCATACGGATCACTAAAATCATTTCGGCCGATCATGCCAAGATTGTCCAGACGAATGGATAATGCTGTTTTCGAGACGCCCAAGCGCTTTGCCATTTCAGAAAACAGCGCATATTCCTTGGGGGCAAATACTTTGTTCAGGAGTTTGATCTGCCGGCCAAGGCCAAGCTCATCCATGTAGCGGTCGATCAGCTCACGGGGGAGTAGGAGATACGCCGTCAGCACATTCGTTTGCCATTCTACCCAGTCGGTGATGGGGTATGTGCAGCGTTCATCCGCAAGGCGGCAGATGAACGGCTGCGCGCTTGGATTGTATTCCTCCGGGTAAAGCATACCGAGGATCTGATGCGCGGCTTCATGTACCAGAGTGAAATTCAACCGTCCCACCGATCCCGCATTTGCGAGGTTTTGATCCACATAGGCGATATTGCCGTTCAAGTGAAATTCCTGGACTGACCCGTTTCCACGGGGAACGGATATGGTGAGATCGACGTCGCTATAGGAGGTCAGTCCAAGGATCGAGCCCGTTACGCTCATATCCGCAAACGCGAAATGAAGTCCGCAGATCTTTTCCGCAAAGTCGACCGGGTCGATGCGATCCATTTTGCGGTCTGACAGCGTCAGATAGCGGAACAGCACTCTGCG
>DXUR01000414.1:2274-3694 GCA_019417795.1 Clostridiales bacterium
ACAAGGCTTTCGGAAGAACTCAAAAACCGAAAGCTGAGTAAAAAAGAATTCTGCACAACATTGAAGGACTTTGGTGTAGATGTAAGCCAATCCGCGCTGGGGAAGTGGACGAATGGCCTGACTGTTCCCAATGCATACCAACTGCTGGCGATCTGCTATGCGCTGGATCTTGAGGATGGCCTTGCTGCCTTTACCGGAGAACACACGCCTCTGCTCAACGAAGTGGGGGCGGAAAAGGTTCGTGCTTACCGAGAGGATCTGATCGCTACCGGTAAATACAATCCCATGCCAACGCCCATGAATACGATCCGCTATATCGATAAGCCTGTCAGCAATCTCAGAGTCTCAGCCGGTACAGGCAGTTTCTTGGATGAGGACAACTTTGAGATGGTCAGTTTTCCGGAAAACGCGGTCCCGGCGGAAGCGGATTTTGGCGTTAGAGTATCCGGCAACAGTATGGAGCCGGTCTACCATGACGGGCAGATCGTCTGGGTAGAGCGGTGCGAGACGCTCTCGATAGGCCAGGTCGGTGTGTTCGTCTATGACGGTGAGGGCTATTTGAAATCCTATGGGGAGCGGGAGCCTGACGAGAGCGACCGTGACGCATTTACGGACAGCTACGGAAGGCTCCACATGCAGCCGGTTTTGATTTCGTATAACAAAGACTATTCTGATCGAATCATTAGCCCGGAACGAGGATTTCGAGTCATTGGGCGTGTGCTGTAAGAAACTTTGAAAATTAAAATGCTGAAAGGCGGGGATTTGATGAACACGATTGCAATAGTGAGAGAGTTGGCAGATGAGCGGAGTCTTACGTTTTTTAAGCTGTCTCAGATATGCGATGTATCTCATTCGACCCTGAAAAACAGCGAACGCCGCGGCGGACAATTATCTGTCGACACGATAGAGCGGATCTGCGATGGGTTGGGCATTACCATGTCGGAGTTCTTTGCGAGGAAAGGTTAATAGAAAGGAAGGGTGCCGTAGTATTTAGATACCGTAGAATCATCTTCGACATACTTAGCGACATCTTTAGGACCATATCGCAGCAAAAAATAATCCAGATCATGTAGCTTTTTGTAGATGTCATTTACAATTTCCATCCTATGGGTTTCTTTTGCCTGTTCCGTCTGATCCATGAGATACTGAAGTTCGGATTTAAGATTTCCATTTTGAATGAATGAATTTATTTCTGACAACAGACCAATGAACCCATCTGCATCATAGAGATTCGTTGTAACAACGGGCGTTCCATACTTGGCATAAAATTCTTCTATGGAAAGCTTTTCTGTTCACATACAGCATCCATATCGAGACCACCGTCAACTGCCCAGCCAATTTGAATCTCTCCGGTCTGATGGAAGTAAGATCTTTTTCCAACTGACATAGAGAAAATCGCTCGTATTGGGTTTGGGTTAGC
>DXUR01000415.1 GCA_019417795.1 Clostridiales bacterium
CCCGCCGCTTCATCCTCGGCCTTTCCAAAAAGGTGCTGCTGGCCAATGTCCTCTACGAACTAATCTCCGCCTACAAGAGCGCCGCGAACGTTTCCGTTCTGTTCGTCTGGCTTTACGCCGCAGCCTATGTACTGCACCTTTACTTCGACTTTTCCGGTTACAGCGATATGGCCATCGGTCTGGGCCGTATCTTCGGGTTCCATTTTATAGAAAACTTCAACTATCCCTACATCTCCGCCAGCGTCACGGAGTTCTGGCGGCGGTGGCACATGAGCCTGGGCAGTTGGTTCCGGGACTATGTGTACATCCCGCTGGGCGGCAACCGGGTCTCCAAGGCCAAATGGTTCCGCAACATTTTCATTGTCTGGCTGCTGACGGGCCTGTGGCACGGTGCGGCATGGACCTTCATCCTGTGGGGACTGTTCTTTGCCGTGTTCCTGACGGCGGAAAAGCTCTGGTACGGCGAAGCTCTGGCCCAGACACGATTCCTGAAGCATCTCTATGTTCTGCTGCTGATCGCAGTCAGCTTCGTTATCTTTGATGCCGCCAGTGTGTCGGACGCCTTCCGTACCATCGGTTCCCTGTTTGGCCTGGGTGGGCTGCCCCGTTCCGACGTTCTGGCTCGCTATTATTTTGACAGCTACTCCGGCGTGTTCCTTGTAGCCATCGTGGGCGCTACACCGCTGCCCGCCAAGATCGTCCGGCAGTTCTCCGAGGATGACCCCGGCAAAAAGATCATGTCCGTTGTGGAGCCGGTGGTGCTGCTTGCCCTGCTGGCGGTGGTCACCGCCTATCTGGTGGACGGGTCCTTCAACCCGTTCCTGTATTTCCGCTTTTAAAGGAGGTCCCGCCATGTCTGAAAAATGGAAAAACAGCCTCACGGTGGGGCTCCTGTCCGCGTTTGTTCTGGCTTTTGGCGTCTGGGCGGCGGTCAAGCCCGCCGATGCGCTCTCCATCAGTGAGCGCCGCCCGCTGGCCCAGATGCCGGAATTGTCCGCAAGCAGCTATCTCTCCGGCAAATTCATGTCCGGCTACGAGGATTACGCCACGGACCAGTTCCCTCTGCGGGAGCAGTTCCGCACCCTGAAAGCCCTGATGGGGCTGTATGTGTTCGGCCAGAAGGACAACAACGGCGTCTATCTGGCAGACGGCTCCGCCGCCAAGCTGGAATATCCCCTGAATGAAGGCTCCGTTGCCCACGCCGCCGATCGGTTCCGCTATCTCTACGAAACCCTCATGGCCGGGACCAACGCCAAGGTCTACCTCTCTGTGATCCCCGATAAGAATTATTTTCTGGCGGAGGCCAACGGCTATCCCGCTCTGGACTATCAGGCCCTGACGGACGCTCTCCGGAAGCAGACGGAGTTCGCCGCGTATATCGACCTGTTCGGCACGCTGACCGCAGATGACTACTACCGCACCGATTCCCACTGGCGGCAGGAAAATCTGCTGACCACAGCGGATACGCTGGCCGCCGCCATGGGCGTCGCGCTGCCGGACAACCGCTATACAGAATGGACACTGGACCGGCCATATTACGGTGTGTATTACGGCTACGCCGCCCTGCCTATGGAGCCAGACCAGCTGACTTACCTCACCAGCGACCTTCTGGACGCCTGCACGGTGTACAATTACGAGACTGGTAAGACCGGGCCTATTTATGATCTGGCAAAAGGTGCCGGCAAGGACCCCTACGAGCTGTTCCTCTCCGGGTCCGTGTCGCTGCTGACCATTGAAAATCCCAATGCGGATACAAACCGGGAACTGGTGATCTTCCGGGACTCCTTCGGTAGCTCTCTGGCCCCCCTGCTGGTCCCCGGCTACGCCAAGGTGACGCTGGCGGACATCCGCTACCTCCCCAGCAGCCAGATGGGAAAGTACCTGACCTTCACCGATCAGGATGTGCTGTTCCTTTACAGCGCCCCGGTGCTGAACAACAGTGAAACTCTGAAATAAGCCGCAAAGCGTCTGCCGGAAATGGCAGGCGCTTTGGACTTTTCTACGGAAATAAGGCAGTTTCCTTTTTTATCTTGTACTTTTGAAAGAAATCATATATAATAATAGCCTGATAATTATGCTCCGGAAGTGCGCTCTGCGTCGGAGCAGCGGAAAGGAAGGTTATCCTATGCTGAAATTTCATTCGGAACAGGGCGAGATCTCCGTCTCCAGCGCTGTTTTTTCCAACATTACCGGCATGGCTGCCACCAACTGCTTCGGTGTGAAGGGCATGGCCTACCGCTCCATGACGGACGGTCTGGTCCATCTGCTGCGGCGGGAGGCCATGAGCAAGGGCGTCAACGTGATCTATAACGAGGACGAATCCATTTCCATTGAGCTCCACATCATCGTGGAAAACGGCGTCAACATTCCCGCAGTGTGCCGCTCCATCATGAACGAGGTACGCTACGTGGTGAATAAGAACACCGGTGCGGAGGTCCGCGCTGTGGATGTGTTCGTAGATTCCATGATCCTGTGAGGAGGACAGCAGAAGAATGAGTAAAGAAATCACCGGCGCGCTTTTCAAGCAGATGATCCTGCACGGGGCCGCCGCTATCACGGCCCAGAAGCAGGCCATCAACGATCTTAATGTATTCCCCGTGCCGGACGGTGACACGGGCACCAATATGTCCATGACCATCGCCACCGCTGCCGAGGCGCTGCGCAAGGCCGCTCCCGCCTCTGTGGGGCAGGCATCCTCCGTCACCGCCTCCGCTCTGCTTCAGGGTGCCCGGGGCAACTCCGGCGTCATCCTCTCCCTGCTGTTCCGGGGCCTTTCCAAGGCTCTGAAGGGCATGGAGACCGCTGATGCCGCCGCCTTCGCCGCCGCCATGCAGGAAGGTGTGGCCGCCGCTTATAAGGCCGTTATGAAGCCCGCCGAGGGCACGGTGCTGACGGTTTCCCGTCTCGCTGCCAAGCGGGCTGTGGACACTGCCGCTGAGGGCGCCGACGTGGAGGCCACCTTAGCCGCCGCCATCGAGGAGGGCTATGACGCGCTGGCCCAGACCACGGACATGAACCCGGTACTGAAAAAGGCCGGCGTGGTAGACGCAGGCGGCAAGGGCTACCTGCTGATCCTGGAGGGTATGCTGGCAGAGCTCCGCGGCGAGCCCATCCCCGAAAATGAGGAGGAGCCTGAGACGCACAAGGAAAAGGCCGACTTCAACGCCATGGCGCAGGAGGAGATCACCTTCACCTTCGACACCGTGTATGTGGTGCGCAAGGCCCGGGAGGACATCGACCTCATGCCCCTACGGGCTTACCTCAGCAGCATCGGCGACAGTCTGGTCATCGGTGAGGATGACGAGACCTTCAAGGTCCACGTTCATACCGACATTCCCGGCGCAGCCCTGACGGAATCCCAGAAATACGGCACGTTGGAGCTGGCGAAGATTGAGAATATGCGCTCTCAGGCCGACGCGCTGGCCGCCGGCCAGACCGCCCAGAGCACTGATGATCTGGACGCCATCGAGGAGGAGCTGGAAAACGGGGAAAGCGGCCACAAGGTAGCCGCCCCCGAAAAGGCCGTAGGCTTCCTGGCCATCTGCGCCGGCGACGGCCTTGCCGCCGTGTTCCGGGATCTTGGCTGCGACGCCGTGGTTTCCGGCGGTCAGACCATGAACCCCTCCACGGAGAGTATTCTGGCCGGGATCGATCAGGTCCCCGCTGAGACCGTGTTTGTTCTGCCCAA
>DXUR01000416.1 GCA_019417795.1 Clostridiales bacterium
ATGCGGAGGATGCAGGCGCAGAGGAATTCCGCAAGGATATTGCCACCATGGAGGCTGGACTGAAAAAGCTGGAGGCGCAGGAGCAAAGATACTCTGCCGAGTTGGATAAGGCGCTGTCTGAGTACGCTGATCTGAAAGCGCAGGCATCGGATTTTGATCCGGTGGAGTTGTATAAAGCGCGGCAGGCTATCCGGCCCGCACAGGAGAAGGCAGTCGAAGCACAGTTGGAAGAAACCTCTCAGCAAAAGCCATCACTCCGTATGCTGCTCAGCGCTAAGCAGGAAGCATCCCGCCTGATCGGAGAGAATGCAGAAGAACGGCAGGCGCGGCAGATGAGTATGCAGCGGCAGGCAGCACAGCAGAAAAGCCCACTGCGCGCGGCAGGCAGCACAGCAGAAAAGCCCACTGCGCAGCGTATGGAAAAAGAACGACTTTGAGCGATAAAGGATGAAAAAATATCCCCCGGGGAGGCTTCCGCCAGAGCATCTCATCTGTTATAGTATTCTGAACAATGAGGTCTACCTCGGACACTCGGTTGGGCTTCGCACCACTACGATCTCCTACAAAAACAAGCAGCGTGTGGAGCGCCCTGAGAGTGAACGGTTCGTGGTGAAGAACACCCACGAAGCTCTTGTATTCACGGCAGCCGTCCCGGTTTGTTGTCGCATATTTGAGGATCTGGTATTCCGGGCAGATCACACAGTCATAGAACTCGTCGTAGACGTATCTCCACCACTCATGTCCGCCCTTCGTCGTCTGCGGCCGCTTGTACGCTGTGGATAAAACTCTTCCGTCATCAAATACTTTCTTGCAGATATGGGGCGTCTTATAGGCAGAATCGGCAACAATGGTCTCTGTTTCAGGAAATGTCTTCGTTACCTTGTCGTACACCTCGTCAAAGGCAACGCTGTCGTGGACATTTCCGGGCGTTACCACCGTCTCAAGCACGAAACCGTTCTTGTCGCAGGCCGTATGGGCCTCATATGCAAACTGCCGCTCATGGCTGCCCTTTACGAACAAGCCACAGTCCGGGTCGGTCACGCTCTGGGTGACGATCCGTGTTTTCTCTTTCTTTCGTCTCGCCAGTTCCTTCTTGGATGTGTTATCTCTGCATTTTTTCGGTGGATTTGGAGGCTCATCGTCGTCTTCAAAAGGCTTCTTCCCTCGGGCTTCCCGGTCTGCGTTGACTTCCTCCATCAGTTCCTTCGCGTAGTGCTTGGATGCTGCCGGTATCGCAGCCTTTATTCGCTTTTTCGTGTTGGCGTTGGCCTTGATGTGGGTCCCGTCTATAAAAACTGCCTTGGGGGACAGATATCCCGCTTCCGCCACCTCTTCCAGTATCCACGCAAAGACCTGGTCCACGGTTTCTGCGGTAAACCGATGACGGAAATTATAACTCACCGTGGAAAAATGCGGCGTTTCCTCTTGCAGCGTATATCCCAAAAACCAACGGTAGCAGATATTTGCGCTGATCTCATCCGCTGTCCTCCGCAAGGACGGCAGGCCGTACAGATGCTGAATCAACACCACTTTGAACAGCACAACAGGGTCCACACTGGGCCGCCCGTTATCTTCGCTGTACAGGATATCCACCATCTCATAAATGCGATCAAAGTCCACCGCCGCATCTATTTTCCGCAGTAAATGCTCCGCCGGTACCAGTTGGTCTATCACAACAAACTCCACCAGGTCTCGGTCCCGTTTCCCTCGTTCCAGCATCTTTCATCACCCAGAACCATTTTATCATATAAACGCAAAAAAGCCCAGCTGGGCTGGACTTTTTCGACACGCTGAGGCAGGCGCCCAAAGGGTGCCTGCCTTTTGTGCTGTGTGCAGGCAAGTCCTCGAAAGAAAAGGGGTACATGCAGCAAGGCGCAGCCCCTTTCGCCTGCCCAAAAGCTGGTCGACCTCCCTTGCCCCAAAGACACCGCACAGCAGCTCATCCCGAAGCTGCCGCAGCTTACAGCGAGACGGACATTTACTTTTCCTTGTGCAGCATCCGCCACAGAGTAGAGCGGCTCACGCCAAGTTGGACCGCCGCCTGACTTTGATTGCCGTGGACTCGGCGCAGGGCGATCTCTACCAGTTCACGGGTCATCTCCTCCAGAGTACGATTTGTGTCAAACGCCGGGGCCTCGGACATGGGCTGAGGAGACTCTAACAGCAATTGCTGGCGGACACTTTCGGCGGAAATATAGGACCGTTCCGCCGTCAGCGTCAGTTGTCGTATGATTCGTTTTAGCTGGTCCATATTTCCGGGCCACGGATAGCTTTGCAGAAGCTCCATCGCCTCCGGCACAAAACCGATGACTTGATGGGCGCTTTCGGCATTAAACTCGTTGAGGTACAGACTGCACAGGGCAGGGATCTCAAAAACGCGTTCCCGCAGAGGAGGCATCCGCAGCGTCAGACAGGAGCACTGCTGGCGCAGGACCCGACAGATGGGACAGTCCTCCGCTTGAGGAGTGTCTGTGACGACCGAAAACAGAAAACGGTTGTTCCTTCCCGATAGAATATGCCGAGCCAGAGAATCCGCCTGCTTCCCAGTGAGGCAGTTGCTGTTCTTAAAATAGAAGGTGCAGCCGGTATCGTATAGCGGGGAGTCCGTTCGCGTGACAAAGCTCTGCCAGAATCTGCTGTCCGCCCGGTCGCAATCCACCACGCAAAGAGGGTGGTCACGATGCAGCCCGTTGGTATATAGAACGTTGGCGGCCCGATCCTTGTGCGTGCTGATCTCGCCAAGGATCAGCACAGGAGAATGGGAAGCCGCATAGCGCTGGAGATTTTGGTGAAGGGCGGAGTTGATGTACTTCTTGAAATACTGCGGCGAAATATCTTCGCAGCTAAAAAAGCTCACGACATCGCTGCGGGTCATGTCCTCCGGCAGAGGCTCGGCCTGCAGAAAGAAATAGGGGGAGCCCTCCAGAAATACTCGCTGACAGGAAATCTTCCACGGCTGTTCCTGGATCCGCCGGATCTGCACACCGCCCTCTGCGGCGTCCGCACGTGCGGCGATTTTCTGCATCATTTTGCGCAGCCGGGGCTTTCGGGCGAGAGAGGGGCTTTCCCAAAATACCGTTTGATCCTCCTGCAGAACAGCCAGTTCCCATTGGTACTGACGGGCTTGACGCTCCAGCAGTGCGTCCCGGACACGGACTGCGGTCATTAGCTGATGCAGCTGCAGCGCCTGACGGATCGAGTTTTCCAGACTTTCTACGCCGGAGGTGATCAGAATAGCGTCCAGCGAATGCTGCTTGGCATACTGCGTCGTCACCATATCGCCTATGATCAGGGTGACGTCCCGCTGAATTAGCTCATCTACCGTCTTTTCCAGCGTATCTCCCTGCGCGATCGGATAAATTGGTACATCATATTGCAGCACGCTGCACAGAAGCGTCGCCATGCGGGCAATGTTGGGATAGGCGACCAGAGCATACCGACCGGTGTAGTTTTCCGCCAGCTTTAAGGCGGACAGCACATCATAGCTGGATAGCTCGATCTCCACCACCGGGATGGAAACAACGGACCGCAGCACCTCCGCTGTGCCGCCGCGGGAGATGACGATATCAAACTCCTCCTCGTCGATCTCCTGCACCAGACGCGCTCCCTCGCCGAGGTCGCCGACCATCACTGTCAGACGGACCTCCGGCCTGTCCTTGCAGATAAACAGCAGAATATTCTTCATG
>DXUR01000417.1 GCA_019417795.1 Clostridiales bacterium
AAGCCAAGCTGACTCCGACGGGCTGCCACATCCTGAATGATATCGCTGACTTTTCCCTCCTGAAGACGGATAAAATAGTTGTGTTCCTTCAATAGATTTGCCATTTTTGCAACTGCTTTCGCTACAAAAATATAGTAACGGGAGGTGATGGACATTGTAATCATGCCCTGAGGTTCCGTTTGCAGATAGTGATCCTGCATGGTATGGAACTGTTTGATCAGACTGTAAGCGTCATGGAGAAATTCTGTGCCGCGGCTGGTGAAGGTGATGCCCCGGCTGCTGCGTTCCAGCAGGGGAAAGCCCAGTTCACTTTCCAGCTGCTTGATCGCCTTGCTGATGCCGGACTGAGAGACAAATAGATTTTGGGCTGCCTGGTTGATCGAGTTGCTCTCTGCCAGCGCAACCAGATACTGTAACTGCTGAAGTGTCATAGAGGTTCAGGACTCCTTTGCTGTTGAAAATATAGCGGCTGTTCAGGCAGGAACAGAGAGCCTGTACAATCCTGTTCACAATACGCAATACAGACAAATGCCTTTTGTACGCCACTCGAGTAATGACTTTTACTCATATCGCTATGTGAAAAACAGTTGCTTCACTTCTAAGAATGTACCTGTTATAATACAAAAAAGCAAGGGGTTCCACCAAACTTTTATGCTAAAATGAACAAGGAGAAGGGACGACCATCATGAAAGAAAGTCACATGAGAACAAAGCTGGCCCATACAGGTGATTTGGAGCTGGCGAAGAAAATTCAATCCAGTGTTTCTGTTCCAAAGGTGCTGCCTATCTATATGAGCAGTGTGTTCACGTTTGATGACGTGCCCTCTCTGGATGCTGTTTATGCAGGAGAGGCCGATGGCTATGTGTACTCCAGAATGACCAATCCCAGTACGGATGCCGCGGAAGAAATGCTGGCGGCAGCTGAGGGGGCTGATGGTGCGCTGGTGTTTTCCTCAGGCATGGCAGCAATCATCAATGCCATTATTGCCAATGTGCAGGCCGGTGACCATATTGTTTCCTCACCAGTCCTATATGGCGGCGTATATGATTATTTTAAGCATGAACTGCCCCGCTTTGGCGTGGAGGTCACCTTTGTGGAGTTTGATGACCCAGCCAAGGTGGAGGCTGCTATCCGCCCCAATACCAAGGTGGTCTACACTGAGACCATCAGCAATCCCTTGATGGAAGTGAATGACCTGCCCGCCATTGCCGGGATCGCCCACGCCCACGGCTGCAAGCTCGTGGTAGACAATACCTTCGCCACCGCCGCCGTGGCCCGGCCATTGAGCATGGGCGCCGATATTGTGGTCTACAGCGCCACGAAGTATTTGGGCGGTCACAGCGATTTGATCGGCGGCGCGGTGGTGTCCGACAAGGAAAACATTGCCCAGATCCACCGCTGCTTCACGCTGTACGGTGCCATTATGGGTCCCATGGAGGCGTGGCTGCTGTGCCGGAGTCTGCGGACCTTGGATCTGCGAATGGAACAGCACTCTAAAAACGCTTTGAAGGTGGCGCGGTTTTTAGAGGGCCATCCCAAGGTTGAGAAGGTTTACTATCCCGGTCTGGAATCCTCTCCCTCGCATGGGCTGGCCGCCAAGCTGTTTGTGGACGGCCGCTGCGGCGGTATGCTCAGTGCCGATATTGCCGGCGGCGAGCAGGGGGCCAGCGCCTTAATCCGTGAGTGCTCCACGATTAAGTTTGTGCCCAGCCTGGCCAGTTTTGCCACCACGATCTCCTATCCGGCCAAGACTTCCCATCGAGCCTACAGCCCTGAGGATATGAAGGCCGCAGGCATCTCCATGGGGCAGCTGCGATTCTCCATTGGTCTGGAGGATGCGGAGGACATCATCGCCGAGTTGGATGAGGCGCTGGAGAAGGTCTAAGCGTTCTATTGCATGATCTCCGGCTGCTGCGGGTCACAATTCCCACGGCAGCTGGTCTTCATAAAACATGAAAAGTGAGGAAGCTATGAACGAGGTATTGAAAACGATCGCCGCGAAGTACAAGGACGACATTGTCCATACCGCTTCGGAGCTGATCCAGCGCAACTCCCAATCTCTGCACGAGGGCGAAGTGGCCGCTTATGTGCAGGAGAAGATGAAGGAACTGGGCTACGACAAGGTGGAGGTGGACCGCTATGGCAACGTGTTCGGCACCATGAAGGGTACCGGCGGCGGCAGCTCTGTGATGCTCAACTGCCACATGGATGTGGTCTACGAGGGTGATGAGAGCCTGTGGCCTTACCCCCCCTACAGCGGCGCGATCGCCGAGGGCCGGGTCTGGGGCCGGGGCGCCTCCGATACCAAAGGCACCATGGCCATTCAGATCTATGTTCCCTTCCTGCTGAAGGAAGCCGGCCTGCTGCCCAAGGGTGACATCATCACCGCCGCTGTGATCTCCGAGGAGATCGCCGGCTACGGCGCTATGGTCCACACCCAGGAGAACCGAATGCTGACGGATTACGCCATCGTAGGTGAGGCTACGGAGAATGACATTGCCATCGGCAGCCGGGGTCGCTGCTGCGGCGTCATCACCATTACCGGCAAGTCCTGCCACGCTTCTATTCCCCATGTGGGCCACAATCCCTTCGATTTTCTGGCCCAGTTGCTGCCGGAACTGCAAAAGGTCCCCATGGGCAGCGACGGACTGTTCGGCAGCTCCACTATGTCCTGCACCCGCATCACCTCCTCTGAGGAGGGCACCAATATCATCCCCAATGAGATCGTGCTCTATGTGGACTACCGCCAGAGCGGGGACGATACCCCGGAGGAAGTCCAGCGAAAGCTGGAAGCTGCCATCGCAAACTGCCATGTGGACGGCGTCACCGCTAAGGCGGAGCTGCTCTACTTCCCCCTGACTACCTATACCGGCGTGGAGGGACGCGGCTATCAGGGTGAGAATCCCTTCGTCGCCAGCGCTGACGCCGACTATATCCAGAAGGTCAAGGCCGCCATTGAGGACGCCGTGGGTCGCGAGATTCAGACCAAGCCCTGGGCCTTCGCCACCGACACCGGCCACTATGCCGCCAAGGGCGTCAAGTGTCTGGGCTATTCTCCGGCAGAGATCAAGCTGTGCCATACCACCCGGGACAGCATCGACATTGCCATGATGGAGGAGGGCACCGTAGGCTATCTGGCGGCAGTTCAGACACTGGCCAACGAGCCTAAGTAAGCGTCCGGGCTTTCTGCGCCCATAGGGAATCCCTGCTTTACGCAGCTTTGATATTTGGAGAGGAGAAGAAACCTATGAAACAGAAGAAACCCTTAAACCTAAACCCCTTTGTCCTGATTTTCGCGGTAGTTGTTGTGGCGTGGCTGTTCACGTTCATCATTACCCCCGGTACCCTGGTAGACGGCGTTTATACCGCTCTGCCCAAGAACGCCTTTAACTTTAACAATGTATTCAACCTGTTCCGGGCCGTGCCCATGGGCATCAAGGATACCTCCAATCTGGTGATCCTGGTGCTGGTGATCGGCGGTGCGCTGGAGATCTACAAGAGCACCGGCGCCATTGACTCCAGCATCACCAAGATGGTCCATAAATTCGGCTCTGGCTCCCGCACGTTCCTGCTGATCGCCTTGATGGTGCTGTTTTCCGTCATCGGCGGCTTCCTGGGCTGGATCGAGACCCTGATCCCCTTCGCACCCCTGGTGGTGGCTATGATCCTGGCACTGGGATATGAC
>DXUR01000418.1:0-1281 GCA_019417795.1 Clostridiales bacterium
GCTGAGCAAGTTTTCAGAACTTTATAAAAGTTCTGAAAACTTAGGATTTTAATGGTGCGGGACACCCTTCTTGGGTTTCCCGCACACACCCTTCCTTACCGTTGCGGAGAATTTACCACTTTATCGACAGTCTCTTACTATATCAGTCGTTTCAGGCTGTCAAAGTCCCGCAAGGTGATGGCACCGCGCTTGAGTTCCACAAGGCCCTCCTCCGAGAACTGCTTGAGCATCCGCGCCACGGCCTCCCGTGCGGAGCTGATATGCTGGGCGATCTGTTCATGAGTCATGCGGATCGTATCAGAGCCGGTGCGCTCCGCTTCGGACAGGAGAAAGCCCGCCAGCCGCCGGTCAAGGCCCTTGAACAAAAGCTGCTGCATGGCCCACATCACGTCAGAAAACCGCGCCGTGGCCAGCTCATAGAGGCAGCAGCGCACAGCCAAATTCTGCTCCTTGAGCATGGCGACGATATTCGCGGGGATAATGAGTACCTCGGTATCCCGCTGGGCAGTCATCTGGGTGTCAAAGGTGATCTGGCTGATGACGCAGGATGCCGACAGCACACACAGATCGCCTGCATACAGCCGGAACAGTGTCACCTCCCGCCCCTCGTCGGAGAGGAGATAGGTGCGGAGCTCTCCGGAGAGTACCAGCACCAGACCGAGACATTCGCTGCCGCCGTCATGGATGAGCGCCCCCTTTTCATAGCGGCGCGTCACCGCACTGCGCTGCACCGTTTCCCGCTCCCGCTCGGTCAGTGAGGACCAAAACGGAAGCTGCACCAGCCGATCCTCCATATCAGTGGCAGCCGTGATGGCCGCAGCCATGCTCGCCGCAGGTATGGCCGCCCTCGCCGTGGGCGTGGTCGTGATGATCACAGCGGACGTTGGGATCGTATGCAAGCGCGCTTGCCAGCAGGGCGTTCACCGCTGCGTCCGCTTCGCCGCTGACGCCGCCGTAGAGCTTGATACCGGCCTCCGCCAGTGCCATCTGGGCACCGCCGCCGATACCGCCGCAAATCAGGGTATCCACGCCCCGCTGCATCAGAAATCCCGCCAGTGCGCCGTGGCCGCTGCCGTTGGTGTCCACCACTTCCTCCCGGACGATCTTGCCGTCTGCCACCTCATAGAGCTTGAACTGCTCCGTGTGGCCGAAGTGCTGGAAAATTTGACCGTTTTCATAGGTAACTGCGATTTTCATATCAGGTTCTCCTTTTTGTTTGTGATTGGTTTCGCTGAATGTCCGCATCCGGCAGCTGCGGCCGCAGTGCGGATGCTCCTCCCC
>DXUR01000418.1:1291-3682 GCA_019417795.1 Clostridiales bacterium
CCCCCCCGCCGCAGAGGCAATATTCCCCGCCGGTGATGCGCAGCGGCTTTCCGTGGACAAGACACGCCGCGATCTTCTGCCGGGCGCTTTCGTAGATCTCCTGTACGGTGGAGCGGGAAATGTCCATCTGGGCAGCACACTGCTCATGGGTACGCTGTTCCAGATCCACCAGCCGGATGACCTCATATTCGTCCAGCGTCAGCAGGATCGGTGTTCCGCCTCCGCCCCCGTTCGGGCAGAAGGTATCGATCTGCGGCTTGCCGCAGATCCTTCGGCACCGCGGTGGTCTCGGCATTCATACGCCCCCTTCGTTTTCGGTATATGCCGATTATAAATCGGTTTTTTTGAAAAGTCAATTGCTTTCTGCCGCTGCGCGGTCTTGATGCCGCAGAACAGCTGCGAGGGCCTCTCCCCATAGAAAAATACCGCTGTACAGCTTACGTACAGCGGTATCCGATCCAAAAAGTTTCGATTACAGTTTATTTTTGCGGCTGCGACAGCTTTTTCAGCACCCAGATCTGAATGGGAACGGAGCAGAGAAAGGTCAGCAGGTCCGCCACCATCTGAGCCATCTGGATACCGGGCAGGCCCAGCGTCAGGGCCAGGATCCACACGGTGGGGATAAAGAACAGCCCCTGCCGGGCCACTGCCATAAAGGTGGCCGGCACCGTCAGGCCCATGGTCTGCTGACACATATTGCCCATGACCACCCAGCTTTGCAGGCAGAAGGTCACGCACTGGAACCGCAGAGCCGCCGTACCGATGGCGATGACCTCCGGATCGTCCCGGAAGATGGATACAAGCTGCGGTGCCCAGGCAAAGCCCGCCGCGCTGACAGCCAGCAGCAGCACAAACGTCACCTTGACGCTGAACCAGAAGCCCTCCTTCACCCGATGGTACAGGCCGGCGCCGTAGTTGAAGCCGCACACCGGCTGAAAGCCCTGACCGAAGCCGATCATGGCAGAGCCGCCGAACATCATGATCCGCTGCACCACGCCCATAGCGGCGATGGCCGCGTCTCCATAGGTCCGAGCCGCCTGATTGAGGCAGATGGTAGCCACGCTGGCAAGTCCCTGCCGGGCCAGAGACGGCAGACCACCCTTGAAGATCCACAGATAATAATAGGGCTTCAGTTTCACATGAGAAAGATGGAGCTTGAGATTGCCGCCCTTGGTGCAGCCAACTAACAACAGGCAAAAGCTGACAAACTGACTGATGATGGTGGCCCAAGCAGCGCCGGCAATCCCCAGATCCAGCACAAAGATCAGCAGAGGGTCCAGACCGATGTTCAGCACCGCGCCGCTGGTGATGCCCACCATGGCGTAAGCGGCGCTGCCCTGAAAACGAAGCTGGTTATTCAGCACCAGCGATGAGGTCATCCACGGCGCGCCCAGCAGGATCACGCTGAGGTACGCTTTGGTATAGGGCAGAATGGTGTCCGTGGAGCCAAGCAGATAGGCCAGAGGTTCCAGAAACAGCAGTCCCAGCACGCAGATCAATATGCCGGTAGCCAGAGCGCTGAAGAAACCTGTGGAGGCCATTTCCGACGCCTCCTGATAGTTTTTGTGGCCGATCTCCCTGGAGATAAAATTACCGCTGCCCTGACCGAAGAAAAAGCCGATGGCCTGAATAATGGCCATCAGGGAAAATACCACGCCCACCGCGCCAGTGGCGGCGTTGCTCTTCAGCATCCCTACAAAAAACGTGTCCGCCATGTTGTAAAAGGCAGTCACCAGCATACTGACCACGCAGGGCAGCGCCATGCGTGGGATCAGCCGGCTCACCGGTGTTTCCGTCATCAGTTGATACTTCTTTTGCTGTTGATCTTCCAAAAAGGTCCCCCCTGTGCAGATATGGCTGTCATTTTTGTGGATTGTAACATATTTTTCGAAAAAAGAAAAGAAAAACGTAAAATTTTTCTGCGTTTTCCGGGTGTTTTTATGATTCTTGACAGAAAAAGTCCTTGAATCTCGGCCAAAAGGTGAGTATAATATAAAAGATTATTGACCGGGGCTTTTGCCCCGCACAAAACTTCAGGGACTACCCGGAGAGGATGAGACAGATGACTGCATACAAAGACATGACACTGGACCAACGGAGGGCGGAATACGCAGCATTGCAGACCGCTTTTGCAGATCTGAAGGCACAGGGATTGAAGCTGGACATGACCCGCGGCAAGCCCTGCAAGGATCAGCTGGACATGGTATCTGACATCTTCGATATGCTCAAGGAGCCGGAGGACTATATTGTCGACGGCATTGATATCCGCAACTACGGCGCGCTGTCCGGTCTGCCGGAGGCCAAGCGCCTGTTCGCAAACCTTTTGGACTGCAAGCCCAAGCAGGTATTCGTGGGCGGCAACGCCAGTCTGCAGCTCATGCTGTCTCTTGT
>DXUR01000419.1 GCA_019417795.1 Clostridiales bacterium
CAGCAGCGGCAGCGTCCGCTGGACGCACAGCACCGGCTCCCGCAGGCTGGACAGGGTGATGCTGTCCCGTGGGGACAGACCGTAGGTCACCACTGTTCCCGCCCGGAGATCGCTTCTGGGGCAGTCCCCCGGCAGCAGCAGGATCCCCGCTGTCACCGCCGCAGGCTCCGGCAGCAGCGCACAGCCCATCGGCGTCAGCGTCAGCAGATCCCACCGTTTTCGGCAGACCGCCCCGGCGTTCCGCAGATGGCAAATCTCTGCGGGCAGCAGAAATTCCCACGCATCGGGACACAGAAAAAATCCTCCGTCCATCAAACCACCTCGCCCATAGTTTGAACAGCGGGAAAAATTTCATACAGGTCCTCGTTTTTTCTGTTGGAATATGATATAGTATTTCTATTCTGTTCATGAGGTGAAGCGTGTGGATTTCTGGCGGCATCTGAAAACGGTCCAGCGCCATCGGCATCTGGTGCGGCAGTACTGTTTCCGTCTGGGGCTATACTGGCAGGGCTTGACCCACGATCTGTCCAAGTTCTCTCCGGGGGAGTTCTGGGCCGGCGTCAAATATTTTCAGGGAGACCGCAGCCCCAATGACGCCCAGCGCCGGGACAAGGGATACAGCGCCTCGTGGATGCACCACAAGGGCCGCAACCGCCACCATTTTGAATACTGGACCGATTACGGTGTCAGCGGTGAGGGCATCATCGGCGTGGAGATGCCGAAAAAATATGTAGCGGAGATGTTCTGCGACCGGTTGGCTGCCAGTAAGGTCTACCGGGGGCAGGATTTCCAGCCGGGAGACCCCTACCAGTTTTTCCAGTATGGCAAAAAGAAGCGGCTGCTCATGCATCCGGCCACCTCGGAGCTGCTGGAGACCATCCTGATCGTCCTCCGGGATCAGGGAGAGGACGCCGCCTTCGACTATGTGCGGCGGGAGGTCTTGGGGAAGAAGTAGGTTTTTTCATACCGGAATTATGTGAACTCCCGAAAAGCGTTGCATTAGTAACAACGCTATCCCTTGTTACATAAAGATTTGCCGAAATAGAAAAGCGGTGGTGTTCCGAATGGAACACCACCGCTTTATGTCAACCGTTTTTTAATTTATGCAACATCTTTCCAGAGGTCATCGGAGGGACATTCCCCCTCCCCTGTTCCTCTATCGGGCAGAAAGGAAACGCCCGTCCGGTCACAGAAAGATTCCGTTATTCGTTCTCCCAGTTATGCCAGACGTTCTGGACATCGTCATTGTCCTCCAGCATATCAATGAGCTTCTGCATATTCTTCAGGTCGCCCTCCTCGGTGAGGGTGATGTAGTTCTGGGGCACCATGGCGATGTCGGCGGAGAGGAAGGTGTAGCCCTTGTCCTCCAGGGCCTTGACCACGGTGTTGAAGTCATCGGGCTCGCAGCGGACTTCCATCACCATGCCGTCTGCTTCGAAGTCGGCAGCACCGGCCTCCAGCGCGTCCATCATTACGGTATCCTCGTCCAGCTCCTGATCCTCATTGTCAATGACGATCACACCCTTCCGGTCAAAGCTCCAGGACACGCAGCCCTGCGCGCCCAGATTGCCGTTGCACTTATCAAAGGCGTGACGAACCTCGGGAGCGGTACGCTGACGGTTGTCGGTCAGAGCGTCCACGATGACGGCCACACCGCCGGGACCGTAGCCCTCATAGGTGACAGCCTCAAAGTTCTCGGTGTTTCCGGCACCCAGCGCCTTATCAATGGTGCGCTTGATGTTGTCATTGGGCATGTTGACGGCCTTGGCCTTGGCGATCACGGTAGCCAGGCGGGAGTTGTTGGCAGGGTCGCCGGAGCCGCCGCCTTCCTTGACGGCAACGATGATCTCCTTGGCGATCTTGGTGAATGCGGCGGAACGCTTGGCGTCAGCAGCGCCCTTGGTCTTTTGAATGTTATGCCATTTAGAATGTCCGGACATAGTAGTTATTCTCCTTCAACAAAATATTGGATGACTTCCTTGTGAGAAGTCGATTTTATGATTATAAGCTGGGGAAATTCCTTCTCCAGATAGGCGACGATTTTCGCGCAGACCGGGTCCTCCGTGGGAAAATGCCCCGCGTCGATGAGGTTGATGCCCTTGGGAGCGGCGTCTAAAAACTGGTGATACGTCAGATCCGACGTGACAAAGGTGTCGCAGCCTGCCGCGATCACCGCATCGATCTCGTCACCGCAGGCACCGCCGCCCACCGCTATATATTCTACCGGCCGGTCCCCGGCGTAGCGGACGCCGTTTGCGCGCAACGCCTCGCATACCTCAGCTGCAAAGTCAGATAGCTTTACAGGGTTTCGCAGCCGTCCCACACGGCAGAGACCGGTCTCATCCCCCGGCATAGGCCCAGGGTCCTCGATTCGCAGTGCCTCGGCCAGTGCGTCGTTGACGCCGCCGGGGGCAATATCCAGATTTGTGTGCATGGAGATCACAGAGATATCCGCTTTCACCAATCTCCGCAGCAGACGGCCCAGATAGCGGTCGGGCCGCAGGGTCTGCATCTCCGCCTGATGCCAGCGGACGTTCATCAGCGGATGGTGGGACACGATGAGCTGGCAGCCCAGCTTTTCCGCTTCGGAGACCACATTCTCCGTCACGTCCAGCGCCACCAGCACCCGCTGGACCTCCTGATCGGGGCTGCCTTCCAGATGCCCCACGTTGTCCCAATCGAACGCAAGATCCTTGGGGGCCAGCTGGAATAACGCCTGTTCAATTTGTGCGACGGTTGGCATGGCGCCACTCCTCTCTTGCCCGTAATAACGCGGTCAAAATCTCCCGCAGTTCCTCCGTCCGCGCTTGCAGCCGGGTGGAGCGTTTCGCTCCCGCCAGTGCCATCTGCGTGCGGACGATTTTTTCAACGATGTATCGATCCGCCAGCGGATCGTGGGCCAGCCCTACGCCGCCCCAGACCTGACTGAGGGACAGTTCCATTTTCCCCGCCTTGGCCTCCATCACAGTGTACAGGGTTCCCCGGTCGCGGACCAGTGCTTCCCGCGTGATGGCAAAACCGTTTTCCGCCAGATATTGCCGCACCATTTCCTCATGGGACTGGGGCTGCAGCAGCAGCGTGTGCTGCCCATCCGCCGTCCACGGTGCGGCCTTCAGGATCGAGAGGATCGTCTCCCCTCCCATCCCCGCAATGGTAACGGTGTCCACCTCAGAGGGGCGGATCCCGGCAAGGCCGTTGCAGAGTCGGTATTCAATGTTGTCCGTACCGTAGAGCGATCCGGTCACCTTGGCCCGCTCCAACGGGCCGGGCCGCAGATCGCTGGCCACTGCTCCCCGGATCTTTCCCTGAAGCCGCAGCCACGTGGGGAGATAGCCGTGATCGGTGCCAACATCGGCCAGATACGCGCCCTCAGGCACCCACCCAGCGATCAGCCGCAGCCGGGGCGGCAATTCCAGCGCCCGCATGGTCTCTCCCCCTTTCCGGTGGTTTTGTCCGTTCGTTCCGGGCATGGTTCAGGACGCATACGGTATCCCGTATGCGTCCCCGCAAGAACTTCGTTCCTGCGGGGTTAGTTTTTCATGTGAAAAACCGTTTGATTGAAATCGTGCAGAAAACCCCTCCTGGGTTTCCCGCACACACCTTTCCTTCCCGTCGATGAACGCTTTCCGTTCGTTCCAGGCATGGTTCAGGACGCATACGGTATTCCCGTATGC
>DXUR01000042.1 GCA_019417795.1 Clostridiales bacterium
GGGTACGAGGTCGTTCATGACGCGCCCGAACACAAAAATCTGTGCCATAACACTCCTTTCTGCCATTGGCATTATTATCTATATAAAAAAGTGCCAGCAGTTTTTCGACCCTAAAAGGGCGCAAAAAATCACTGACACTTGCATACAAACTTAACAGCGTGTGCAATGCAGGCTTTTGGCCTACGGTACAGATCAAAAAGACCTGTATTCCCAAATGGGATACGCACAAAAATCAATTACAGATACAGTATAGCACTGCATCTTGTGCCTGTCAAGATGTAAAACACTATATATAGATTTATAGCCAGCGACAAGTACGATATGTAGTAGTTGAAAAGGTTTTACTCTGTAAGATGGTTCATAACGCGGTAGTAGTCATCCAATAGGTAGAACTGAGTCTTTGTTGGGGATGCCGTTTGATAGTCAAAGGTCAGGCCGTATAGGCTTCCGGTGCCATCTACTCCCAGAGGACCAAACCAGCAGGACATTGTATGGCCGTTGAAATACCATAGCTGCAGGTCATTATATTCCGATTCGGTAACGAGTCCTTTGCGTGCCAGCCGAAGGGCGTCATCTTCACTGATCAAAGGATGGGACAGAAAATGGTGGTAGAGATCATCGGACATACCAAGTGCCTGCTGGTAGGTAAGCGGGTTGGGATTGTCCAGCCACCAGCGGGTCAGCGCTTCAAAGTCATGGACGACTGGGCGGGGCGTAAGGCTGCGGAATTGCTTTAGAAAAGCGATTACTGTTTCTGGAGCAGCTGGAGCTGGTATAGGTATTTCCTGTACACAGTCATTGAGAAAGGCAAACGCGATTTTTTCACCGGTTTTGTCCTCCAGCATCAGTCCGAAGCGCGACAAAGGAGCGAGCAGGAAATGCTCCAGCGCAAAGTTTTCTTCCAGAAAGCGATAGACTTTATATTGTTCGATGGTATGGGGCTTATACATAGGAAACCCTCCTTTCCTTGATCTACCCAATAAATAGGGACAGAAGGAATGTATTCTGCAAAATATAAGGAAATCAGGCGTTGGTCATTGTGATTTGCAAAATGCCCTTTAAGAAAGCGAGGTGGCTCAAAACCACCTCGCATTTTTAGGATTCAGAGGACGGATCGGGATGCTCCTCCGGCTCGCTGATTGCTTCATAGCCCAAAAAGCTGTTCGTTGAAAGGGCTGCGTCCAGATAGTCATTTCCCACGGCAGGCCGCGCCCCTTTCTGAAAGTAAAATCGGTAGGGTGCGCCTATTTTAAGCCGGGCCGATTTACTGAGAAGCAGTGTGATCTCTATACCATGGCTGTCTATCAGATGTACTTTGCGGTAGCGGCGGAGCATAGGTGTACTGATACCGGCGCAGATGCCTTCCACTACCTCGTAGTTCTTATGTGCTGCAGTCGCCCAGATCCATCGACAGGATATAAGACAGGCGCAGAGTACGACAATCCCCAATGCCAGCAGGATATGATCTTTAGTCGCCACGCAGATGATGACGCTGATTCCCGCACTGGCGATTCCGGCCAGCAGAGTGAGCAGAAACTTTCGCTGCAATACGGTGGGAAAAAGAGTCCATTGTTTCATCATGCTCATACCCTCTCAAAGATAATCTGCTGCCGCAGATAAAGATTGGCAACGGCTAATGTCACTGGCTTGCTGCTCTGGCTGATTTTGACCATGCTGGCAATGTTGTCACTGGTGGTCGTTTCATCTCCGTAGAGGGAATCCAAAAGCGCACATTCATTGGGGAGGCGGGAAATATTTTTATCTATGCACTTGATGATCTCTGCAGTGGAGAGCAGGGCTTGGCCGGCAAGGCGCATGACCAGAACTTCGTATTTGGTGCGTTTATCTTTCTGGAACAGTTTCCGCGCAGCGGATACCGGAACATGTGCCAGCAGCGTCAGCTTGACAAAAGAGGCGAGCCGGAGGAAGAACGGTCCGCTGGTTGGGATAATGCTGAGCGAACCAAGCAGGTCATACAGAGCATCGTATTCTGTTTCACCGCTGCCGGATACCAGAAGACCGCGGGTAAGCAGTCGGTTTGTACAGTCTTCCCAAGAACGCTCGGTACAGTAACCGGATGCGGTGGCTAGCTTTTCGTATTCTTGTGCGATGTCATCCCAGCGCAGGATTCTCCAGTTGAGCATGCTCCAAATCACCATTTCCTGCATATCGGCCATGTACTCCTGACCGCCTAACAGGATGATTGGACAACTGCGGTTGCAGCCGTTTGTCCTTCGTTCAAACCGGCCGACCGCAGTGTATAGGGTTTTGATTGCCATATTTCGATACCTCCTTTTTATACATATCCCTTACTGTTATTGATGCTGATTTTCAACAGATCAAAGCAGGCAGGTTAAAAAGTCAGGGTCATTGCGAAGTTTTTCCAGGGAGCGGGAGATCCAGGCGCCCACATGGGAAGGAGGGACTTGATAGAGGGCGGCGATGTCTGTAATGCGCATTCCCTGAACCTTCAGCGCCAGTGCTTCGATGCCAAGTCTGGCAACGCCCTGATAGTTCTGTTTGCTGGCTTCCAGCAGATCAAGGGTCTCCAGACGAGAAAGGTGGGAGTCAAAATGGTCATCCGGCTGGTCTACCTGCTCTCCATCTGCGGCCAGCTCGCCCTGTTCTCCGATGATCAGCCGACTGATGTGCCGCCCCTGACTACAGATTTTTCGGCAGTAGGAGAGGAGTCCATTTTTCACAACCTTTTTGGCGTAGGTTGAAAACTGCGCCTGTCCGGCATTGTAGGTAAAAGCGGCCTTGCAGAGCCACAGGCATCCTTCCTGAAACAGATCTCCGTACTCCAGACCACAGATGCCGGGATTTACATGGATGTTGTTGACAATGACCCAGTGAACGATGGATAGGTTTTTTTCTACCAGTGTCTGCTGGTCTTTGGTAAGCTTAAAGTTTTGCTTCATCAGGCTTCACCTCCGTTCAGGCAGCACGCCCGGATGTGTACGCCGGAGCCTGCTGACAGAGGGAAATGACTTGCTCACACATATATTCGGAAAACTGGCCGATGTGGGTCTGGTGTGCATCAAGCCCCAGTTTGGCTTGCAGCCAGATATAGACCTCCCATTTTTCCATATGGCAGTCCTGCTGCAGTTTTTTTAGGGCACGATGGGCCAGAATGCGTTTGTGGCGCAGATCGCCATTCGCCAGTGTCCCCATGGGGAGCAATGTGCGCTCATGAGCACTGACATAGGCATTGCAGGCCGGCCATCTGTCGCAGACATACAGGAATTTTCCTCTGGTCTGTGGAGTAGATCCATACACAAGGCTTGCAGGCCGAAGAGAAGCGTGAGCATGACAATAAGGACATTTGATTTGCTTTTGTTTCAATAAAATCACCTCCATTACGCGCCGATGACGGCGGCATTGCGTCTTAACAGGCAGAATCATCCGAAGTAGGTATCCCGGTCTGGGCATAGCTGTAAAAACGGACATACATGGTCCGAAGAGGTATGCCATTCCAGAAACTTGGTATAAGCAGTCCGGAACGAGCGGCACTCCAGAATTGCAGAGCATTCTTCGGGGTCCACTGCTTCTCCACTCAGCTTCCGCACTGTCTGGACGGACAGAAAGATCGGCTGACAGCCTGCGTCTGCTGCCATCAGGAACCCCTCACAGGATGCCTGCCGGATCATTGGACAAAGTGAACCGCTGCAGCGGATGAACAGGGCGTTGCGCCAGTTACCCCGGACTGCCTGCAGAAAGGAATAGAACTGACACGGTTTTTGATTCATGCTTTCACCTCCATTAGTCGTTATCTGCAAATAAAAAAGGGGCCAGCTGCAGAAGTTCTGCAAACTGGCCCCTGATTTGGTGCTTAGGAGAACAGACTTTCAATCTCCTCAGTGATGCGGGGGATGACCGTATCGTTGAAGATGAGGGTCAGAGCCGCCAGGAGCAGCGCACCCAAAACTACGGCGATAATGATCTTGACGGCGTCCGAAATGTAAAAATCGCCGCGCTGATTGGACAATGCCATACGGCCGCGGTTGAGCAGATAGTTGGCTTTGGTATAGATACGGGTCGTGAATTTTCTCATGGTTAACCTCCTGTTATGTGTTTGATTTGTGGTTGGGTAGGTATATCAAGTCCACCGTCTGTTAAGCGCGGCGGATAGGCTTGATCAGATTGTTTTTGTTGGAACGGGGCCGGTTCGGATATGCTTTAGGCCGCTGGAACAGCAAGCAACGAAATCGGCGTTTTTTGGTGCCGGTATCATTCGGCGGATAAAATTTCTTTTTGGGCATAGGCATTCTCCTGTAAAAAATGAAGCCGGGCTGATGAAACAGACCGGCTCAGTTAGGACCAATGGAAATAATGTGCCTGTCGCTATGGAAAATCGCTTGGGTACAAACGCTCACCTCCCTGTGTATTTGTCTTCCATATGAGGAGCAGGTATGAAAACGCCCGGAAGTACCGGGTCGGATACCAATTAGCCAAAGAACGCCCCGAGCGAACTCATAACCTCGGTACAGAGCACCACCAGATAGATAATCATAATGCAAATCAGCATCATCATAGAGTAACGCTGAATCTTTTTGGGACGTTTGGCAGCTTCCTTCTTCAGATTGTTCTGCTCGATCTGGCGCATATCGAAAGTAATCATTTTGAAGTACATCCGCTGATCATCGCCGCGCAGGACACCAATCAGGCCACGGATCACATCGGACAGCATGGGGCTGCCAATGCGGGTTTCAAATCGAATGAGGGCATTTTCATAGTTGCCGGTCTTCATATCAGCAATGGTCTGATCCAGTTCGGCGCCGAAGTCTTTCCCAGCTACACGGCGGTAGGAAGTCAGAATTTTAAGTACATCCCTGTCATTTTCAAGGCTCTGGCCGACGGTCAAAGCAAATCGGGGAATCTCGCCCTCGATCAGCTTGCGGCGCTTTTTAACAAAATCAAAGGCTGCATAGTAGGTTGAAAACCACAGTGCCACCGCAAGGCCAATCAAAATAGGTACCAGCAGCGGAATAAGAAATGCCATGGGGATGGCACACAGGCCAACTGCCCCTGCAGTTACCCAGGCTCTGGCTGTATAGACCTCCGGGGTAAGCTGCAGACCTGCAATGTCCAGAGCGCGTTGCACCTTATTGCGCTTGAGCCGGTCCAGCCGCAAATAAGGGGCGATCCAACCGGCGATTTTTGTCACATAGACATCAAGCAGCTTTTCATTTTTGGTGCCCTGCTGTTTGCGGGAGAGCATCATCATTTGTGAGGTCTTCTTGGTCGGGATGTCCACAAAGGCACAGGTCAGGTTGTAGACAGCAAAACCGAAGAAGATGATGGCGATGAGCGCCAGAAAGGTCATACGCTATCACCTCCATATTCGATGGGCTTGCTCAGTTTCATAATCTGGGTCAGCGCAAACAGGATGATGGCTGCACAGATTGCCAGTGCAATTTTGCCCGGTGTGGTGAAGATAAGGGTGTGGAACCAATCCTCATTCAAGAAATAGAGCATCGGCACATTGGCGATAACCAGAAATATCATGGTGATGGCTTCACGCCGCGGTCCTTGCATCATTGCCTCCAGTTCCGACTGCACCACACGCACATCGGAGAATTTCTGGTTGATGGTAGGCAGGGTATTCTTCATACTGCGGTCGGACTGGCATTGGATGAGGGTACCGCACCATTCATGGAAGACCCGGTTGGGAATCTTCATCTTCAGGCTGTTGATAGCACTGGTGATGTTGGCATTGATCAATTCCGCTTCATAAACGAAGGCTTCAAAGTTGGCTTTTACCGGCTCATTGATATAGGGCAGGTTTTCCTTGACAGAACGGATCAGATCCTCGGTGCGCAGGTAGGAAGTCGTGATGATGGAAATAGCGGTTTCCAGTTCTTCATTCAGATGCTTTTTATAGCTGGCGGCAGTGCTGCGCAGATACCAGATCGGTATAAGGGAAAAACCGATACCCAGAATGGGCACCATGTACACATTCCCAATCAAAAGAGCCAGCACAGCCCCCACAGCGAACAGAATCAGGGACAGTCGTTTTATTGCCTCATAGCGGTCCGCCCGTCCGGTACCCTTCAAGATCTGTTTCAGTTCGTAATCCTGATTAAAAAAACCCTTGGCTGGTGTGCCCAGAAGAACATTCAGTTCATCAGACAAGGTGGCGGATTTTCGCTGGGAGCGGAAGAGGGCGTCAATAAAATCACCCGGCTTCACACCAAACAGAGCCAAAAGCCCAGCACTGAGCAGGATAAAACAGATAAGATAGATCCATTGCAATTAACCCACCTCCTTTGGCGGCTGCATGAATTCTTCCAATTCCTTGTTGGAAATGCCATTGTCCAACAGCCTTTTCTTCAAGGAATCGGAGATCAAGCCGATTTTTTTATGGTGCCCCACCACACGGGTTTCACCACGGTCATCAGTTACATTGTCCTCCACTTCATATTTGTATAGGGAATGGGCGATCAGCCGCCCGTCCTGGTAGTCCTCGCCCTCGATGATTTCCATGATCTTACGGGAACGGTCCTCCAGCTGCTTGGTAAAGACGATGATGGGATACGCCTCTACCATGATCTGCATGAGGATGGAGTCATCCATGTTGTACTTGCGTTTGGCAAGGGTCATCATCCTGCGGTAAGTACTGTTGCAGGAATTGGAGTGGATGGTGGTACATACGGTATGGCCGGTGCGGGAACTTTCGGCTGCGGACAGGCTTTCTGCCGCTGACCGCATTTCACCTACACCGATGACATCCGGATGCTTACGCAGCACCCGCTCCAGAAGAAAATCCTGATTGATGTTCAGCGCAGGGTTCTCGCTGGGGCGGGTCAGCAGATGTACCACGGAATTGAGGATATTGCCCTGTGCATCCCGCTTGACCAGATCAAATTCGCGGCTGCCTTCTTCAATGGTAATAAGGCGCCGGTTATTGGGCACATTGGACAGCAGCCAGGCCATGATCGTGGTCTTGCCGGAGCCGGTGGAGCCGGCAATGCAGACGGACACCCCATATCGTATACAGGCAGTCAGAAAGTGAAGCATTTCAGCGGTGGCACTGCCGGAGTTCAGCAGTTTTTCTTCACTGACGGTCTGCTGGTTGACAATACGGATGGAGGCATTGACGCCTACATCTGCATCCACAATGGGAGTTTTGTCCACTGAAATACGGATGTTTTTGTCCAGAAATCCCACAATGCTGGGCATAGTATCATCAATGACCATGCCGCAGGCGTTGAGCATTCGGCGGATCACATCGATGGCGTGCTGGGGCGAACTGAATTTATCAGAGATCTTGATACTGCGCCCACTGGATTCGATCACTTCAATGTCGTTGTAGGCGTTGATGTTGACCTCCTCAACACCAGGCTTATAGATCCATTTCTTCAAAAAGGAGTAGCCGGCCATGTCTTCATAGAGCTTGGAACACAGTTCTTTTGTAGAGAGCCCGTCAAGGGCATATTTGCGTTTGACAATGTAGTGTTCCATCAGTTCTTTCAGCAGGCTTGTGGCACGCTCTGCATTGCCTTCCCCAGCTTCAGCAATGGTGGAGGCATGGTTTTCGGCAAAATACCGCTGTACATCCTCCAGTACCTGGTCATAGGTCAGCTCCTGATTGGCGGCCGGTGTGAAGAATATATCATTCAAATTACTCATCGGCATCCTCCTCACATTCATACGCTGCATCATCCTCTGACTGTTCGGCCAGTTCCATTTGCTCCAGAATTTCCAGTACCTTGTTCAGTGAAGCAGTGTATTTGGGGTTACAGTAGGTGATAGCCTTGAACATACCGCCTTCGGTAGCACAGCGGTCGATCTCCTTACTGTAGGGAAGCAGGCCGTCAAACCCGCCAATGATATAGCCCATTTCATCCAAGGCGTGGAAGGGACGGGCCAGACCGGCGAATGTCATATGCTCAGAAAACCGGAAGCGCTCGTCCACAAGCAGAGGTTGATGGGCTTTCAGGTAGTTGATGCCCTTTAGGTCCGGGGTGAGGATACGGATGACCACATCGCCGGCTTCAATGGCGGCGGGAGTGAACACATTGGTCATGCTGGTGCTGCAGTCCAGAATGACGAAATCTACCAGTTTGGCGGCAGCATGAATGAGCTGCAGTACCATGGTATATTTGACCTCTGGGTAGCTCAGCGGGTTTTCTCCTGCCGCATAGCCCATCATCCCAATGAAGGGATAGTTTTTCAGCACTGTCACATGACTGGCGACCAGAGATGTATCAATCTCCACACTGCTCAAAACCTGGCCGATAGAGGTATTGGTCTGGATGATCTGCTCCGGTAGCCAGACCGGCAGCATAGGGACATTCATATCGGCATTGATAATGATGGCTTTCCGCTTGTCCCGGGTCAGGGCTTTGGCCAGAATACAGCAGAACATGGATTTGCCGCTGCCGGGGCTTCCCCAGACGGTGATAACTTTACCCATAACGAAGATCCTCCTTCCTTGATTTGATTATTCTGCCGAGGGTGCAGTTTCATTAGTGGATTGTGCAGACTCTGCAGTTTCCGTTTCCTGGGGTTCACTTTCAACATCAGAATTTTCCGCATCTGCAGCTTCTTCCTCAATCAAAGTTTCGGGGAAGTAGATTTCCTGCAGAGTCTTATCCTGCTCGGCAAGCAGCTCATCTGCCAGTTTGTCATTGTTGCGGGAGATAAGAGCCACATGAGCTACGCCGTCATTTTCAAGACCGGTAATGATCTTCGCCTGTTCAGGGCTTGCCAGCACAGTGATGGTGGCTGACTGCTGCTTTTCTTCATCCTCCGTGGGCTCCTTGGCATTATCCACATTGATGCCGTCTGAGTCTGTGACGGACAATACTTTGACAAAACGCAGTTCCGGTACTTCGGCCGCCGTATCAAGAAAGTGGTAAATACGGATGATGTCACCGGGCTGAAGCTTGTCAGAGAGGCCGGAAGCAAGTGTTTTAACGGTCAGCGAGATAGCGACCTTACCGGAAGGGATGCTGTTGAGCGCCACATCGGACGAAACCGGTACAGAGCTGATCTTGCTGGTAAGGATATAGTCACCCACAGCCAAGTCGGCGGTAGCGTAAAGACCATTTACATCAGAGAGCTGATGGGCGATGTTGGAGGGGAGGTTATAGCCGCCTACCTCAACCACCTCGGCATTTTCTGACGAGATTTGTTCGCCTTTCAATACCGGCTGGGTAATGCGGACGATTTCCTCCTTTCCATTGGTCTGACGGGCGATGGTTGGAAGTGCCACAAAGGCGATAACCGCCGCCAGCAGCAGAGAAAGGATACCGAAGATGAATCGGTTATTGAGTTTCATAAGCGTTGTCTCCTATCTTAAAAATAGTTGGGCCAAGGTCGCTGTACAGCAGCCGCAGGCGAGAAATGGCAGGAACGGGATAGCAAGGGGCTGCCCGGTTCGGTAAAGCCGCCTGAGAAGAAAGATCACAGGCATTGCGGTAACAGCTGCAGTCAGAAAGACCAGCGCCATGCCGGAAGGACCGTAGACCAGCCCTAATATCCCGCAGAACTTGATATCCCCGCCGCCCAGACCAGTGCCGTTTGTTGCCAGTGCAGCTGCCAATGGAATACAAAAGCCGAGCAGGGCACCTACCAGAGCATGGGTAGCGACCGGCCAGAGAAAGAGCGGCGGAAGTCCATGATTTAACAGGAAATACCCTTGAAGGACCGGCGCCAGGGCAGCTAAGGGGATAAAAAAGACGAGTGCCCGGTCAGGCACCCGTCTGTAAAGCACATCGTAGACAGCAAAGCCGGCCACCACAAAAAATATGGTAAGCAGGTAAGCTGTCCAGAGGTTATTCTCGATTGGTATACCAGTCATCATAAAGGCTCCCTTGGATCGAAACATAGTCATTTAGGTTGATGGATAACATACCGTCAGGAGTCCAGGTATCCCACACCTGTGTATAGATGGTGTAGTCGGTGGCATCGGGGAACCACAGCGGTGTGAAATGCACTGTCCGGTCATAGGTGGAAAACTCGTTGGGCTTAAAGATGAATTTTGCACTTTGGCCGCCGGAACGCTGCAGAAGCCGCAGATAGGTCTGATACTGGAACTCAGGAAATACGGAAAAGGCAGTTTGGGGATAAGTAATGTGGCTGGTCGGGGCATCTGTTGACAGCGTTGCCCGCACTTCGGTTTTAACGCCGTACCCGCTTTTCATCGTCTTGCCGGATGCTGTGGGTACAATATCATCTGGCATTAGAGACATCTCGCCGCTGATGGAAGCGGAGTAGCCCGTATATTCGTATTCCCAATATCCTTCATCGACCCAGTGACCGCCATCTTCACCGTGGTCGCACCATACCCATACAGGCACCCAGTAGCAGCTCCAGACGCCCCAGTTGGCAGTGAGCTTCTGCGTTTCATTGGGCAGGGGCGGCACAGAGTAGCCGGGATTCGTGTCGGTTGCCACAGGGTCAGGCGGAATGTGTTCATTCAGGTCCACGATCTTTGCGACAAAGGTATCCTGGGCGGTATAGGCGCCGCTGACAGATACTGTAATGGTTATGGTCTGGGGTGTGGAGGGAGTATGCCATTTGACCCAGACTACCTGACTGTCACCGGCGGGGATCACTATATCATTGACCCGGTAGGTGGTGCCGAGAATATGGAAGGTAACCGATGCCGGATTATCCGGCGTCAGATCCTGATCTGTCCGCAGTGTGACGGCGGTGATCACATCCGTATCTACTCGGTATTCGACATCAGGGGCCTCAATTTCTCCTTCCGGCGGAGCTTCATCAAACCAGACGATACCAACGCCAAGGGTGCTGATGATGTCGGAATTGTTCTGCTTTCCAGTGGTGTTGCCTGTCCAGACGGAGATGCCAAGGTCGCTGAATTCCAGGAACATTGACAGCGGCAGATTTTTATGGGTAAGCGAGGTCATGGTTTTCCGCAGATTGCCGCCGGACATCTGATCATACAGGCCGGCCTCAGTAGCTGTCATGCAGTAATACTGACCGTTGTGAGTGAAGTAGGCAATGGGTTCAATCAGAAGCTTGTACTCGCCGGCAATCATCCGTTCATAATCGACGCCGGCTGCCTGAGCGACCATCATGCACGCATATTCAGAACAGAAATACCGTTTGATGGCTTCGATGTTGCTCTGCCCCTTGCTGCTGACGATGGTGGGCATAGACTGTGTAGGTCTAATGCAGGAATAGGCAACGCCGGACTGAAGGGAGAGGCCGGTGCCGCCCAGATATTGCAGCTTGTTGACTTTACCAAAATGGAGAAGACTGGTTTTCTGCGTCCGGTTTGAAAAGTCCAGCGGCGAAGATACGGCAGTTCCACTGGATGCGTCAACAACAGTAATGCGAACGCCATCGTTGCCTGAGTTCCAGAAGTTGCTGCTTGTGCCCTGACCCATGCTGCCACCGCCGCCATCTATGTTTCCATTTCCGCCCGATGCAAAGGCAGAGGAGGGGAATAGACAGAAAACAAGGGTAAAGCAGCATAGGAAGGCGAGAAGTCGTTTCAAATACATCACGCTCCATTCCTTTTGAAAATAGGAAGGCCGCCACAATCCTGTGACGGCCAAGTAGTGTCATATTCAGTTGTAGTAAATCAGCCCATATTGCCGACCTGTTTGTTCAGATCCCCATCGCTGTCACCGGTGGACTGCTGTACATTGCCGGGAACAACCCAGCCAAACACTGGATCGTATACAGCTCCATTTCCGTTGCTGGAGCCGGGAACCGGGTCATTGCTGGGCGGCGTTTGCTCGGCGGGTGGGGCAGTGACCTCCGGAACTGACGGGTCAGGATTGACGGTATGCTCCTGACCAGGATCTTTGATTTCGGTCTTACCTTCCGGCACCGGAGGAGGTGTTTCTTTAGGCTTTTCGGTGTCAGTGAAGTCGATCACAACCTCATCCTCCGTTTGGGAGGTTACTTTGGGATATTCTTCTTTGGCGTCTGTGGACTGGCCGGGGGCATAAGCATCTGCTCCATTATCACCATCTGTCTGTGTGCCGCCATCTGACCAATCGCCGGTGACGCTGCTGGGTGGAGATTCATCCGGTCTAAAATCTCCGGTACGGTCGCGGCTTACGAACCAGCAGACACCCAGAATAGAGACGCAGAGGAGAGCCAGCGAGGAAACAATAAAGCCTTTGGATTGGAAAAACTTCTTCATATTTTACATACACTCCTTTTTTGCTGTTATATAAAGCCTATACGGTAGAATGTGCCGGGCTTTCAACAGTATTGTTAGAATTTTGTGTTGTGGTAGCCTGTCAGCTCCACCCGTTGGGTGATAGCCGGATAACTGTGACCGAACATCTGCACATAGAACTCCACATCACAGTAAAAGATGTACTCAACCCGTCCATCCTCTACATTGAACTCCAGGCTGATGTCGGAAACCTTGTAATCCTCCGTTGAAAGCGGAATCTTGGAGTCCAGGCCGCCTGCTACTGTAGCCTCCAGCATGTCGGTATAATCATTGCTGGAGTAAAGGGTATTTAGGTACTCTTCAAAGTTGGTTTCACGCTGGGAGCGGTAGGTGTCTGCATAAATTGTGCCGCTGAGGTTATTTAACTCCATTTTAGCGCCATTGCGGATGTTGATGCAGGTGATCCGGATGGAAGCGTACAGGAGCAGGAAGGAGATCAGCATCACGATACCTACCACAAAAAAGCAGGCGAAAAAGGTGATCTCGCCCCGTTCGTTTCGCAGCGACTGTTTCAGCCGCAGGAATATGCGTTTCATAGGTCACCTCACTTCCAGTAGTGCTCACTGACGCCGCTGCCACGGGCAACCACTGTGATGTTTACCAGGTCAAAATTCCAGAACCCACCCAGTTTGGCATCTCCCTCGATAGTAATGAAGAAGGGGGTGCCCAACTGGATGGCATTTGTCATACCGGATGGCCTGGGTGATGTGTAGGTAGCGTCAATGGAGTAGGAAATATTTTCGGCTCCTTCGATCTGAGAACTCAAAAATTCAAACAGCTCATCGGTCTCGCCGTTGACGCCGCCGGAAAGCTGGATCTGTTTGACCATCTGATCGGCGGCATGGTCAAGTTCCTGCTTGGTGGAAATGATGCTGAACAGGTCAATAATGAAGGCAAGAAGCAGGACGGCAATGAAGATAAAGACCACCGTACTGAAATAGTTGGCCTCGCCCCGCTCGTTGTTCAGCATCTTCCGGGCTTTTTGAAAGAGAATAGAAACCACCACCTTTACTTAAATTGAAAACAGCCGCTCCAAACCGGAGCGGCTGCTATGCAAAGTTTTGACTGTACCAAGTATAACAGATATGGATTTACGGCGAAAGGGCAGGACTGTGCCAATGTAGAGACAATTTT
>DXUR01000420.1 GCA_019417795.1 Clostridiales bacterium
TTTCGTATAATGTATATACCACAGTTTTGCCCTGATTGCAAGCCCAATGATTTATTTTCATGATTCCAACAGACAAATTGTCTTAAGATTATATTCCGAGCAAAATGTGAAGTCCAAGCCCGGCCACGCCGCACAGGCACATGGTCAGGATGGGATTCCACTTGAGCTTCCGTAGCACAAAAAATGCCGATGCAAAACTGCCGATGCCGATCCAGTCTACGTTGGCGAGCGTCTTTGCACTCTCTCCGAACACCACCATAGACAGTATAGAAAGACCTGCACCAAAGATAAGCGCTACAATGACCGGACGCAGGCAGGCCAGAACACTTTGCAGCAGAGAAATATCCTTGTATTTACGATAGATGTAGGATAGAAGTGAAACAAAGAACAGCGCCGGTATAATGCAACCTAGTGTTGCAATGATGGCTCCGGGTACCTGCGCGATACGCAAACCAACAAAAGTTGCCGAGTTGACCGCAATGGGACCAGGGGTCATTTCTGCAATCGTGATGAGGTCAGTAAACTCCTGCATCGTCAGCCAGCCATGTTGTTCCACCACTTGGCTCTGGATCAGCGGCATGGCCGCATAGCCGCCGCCTACGCTGAACATACCCACCTGCAAAAAGCTGAGAAAAAGCTGTAAGTAGATCATTTTGCACCACCTTTTTTCCACTGGACCAGAGCCAGCACCACGCCGAATACTGCAGCGGCAAGGATGACCACCACCACATTGACATCAAACACCGTATTTGCGACAAACGCTGCGACCATCAGGACAATATACACCCATGAGCGGGTCTTCAGCACCTTGCCGCCGAGGTCGAATACAACATCCAGAATGACCGCCGCCACACCAGCCTGCATTCCCTTGAGTAACAACGCGATATAGCGATTGGTGGCAAAAGCATTGTAGAACACAGAAATGACTGAAAGAATGACCATAGGTGGGATGATGGTGCCCAACACTGCCACAATCATTCCAATCAAGCCTTCTACCTGCCAGCCTACCAGAATTGCAGCATTGACCGCGATTGCGCCCGGAGAGGACTGCGCCAACGCTGTCATATCCAGCATTTCCTGTTCATCGATCCAGTGCAGCTCATCTACAAATTTTTTCTTCATAAAGGTCACGATGACAAAGCCGCCGCCGAAGGTAAAGCTGCTAATGTACAGCGTACTCAAAAACAGCTTCCAAAGCCGTGCTAACCGTGTACCGTATGTTTTATTTTCATCCATACAAGTTTTCTTCTCCTTTTTTGATTTTCGGACAACTATATTTGTTTTCTTACTATTTCAAACAGCTTTTAACTGTTACTGCTTGCGAAAGCCCGTATTTTCCGGTATCCTTGTTTTAAGAACTGCGAAGCACGGAGGGAATCTCTATGAAACATAATACATTTCTCGTCAAGCCAGCGTCCAGCCTGTGCAATCTGCGTTGCCGGTACTGCTTTTATGACGATGTTTCCAACAGCCGAGCCTGCAAAAATATGGGACTGCTTTCCCATGAAATGGCAGGAGAACTGGTTGAAAAGGCTTTTGCAACCACAGAGGAAGGCGGCAGCGTCCATTTTCTGTTTCAGGGCGGCGAACCGACTCTTGCCGGGTTGGATTTCTTCCGGTTCTTTCTGGAAACGGAGCGTTCCATGCAGCGCAATATCTCTGTGTTCCACAGCATCCAGACCAATGGCATTTGTCTGGATGAAGAGTGGGCTTCCTTTTTCAAAGCCAACTCTTTCCTCGTAGGCCTCTCTCTGGACGGCACACAGGAGAACCATGATCTCTATCGGCTGGACGCAGCTGGGCAGGGCACATGGGATAAAGTAACTCATGCGCTTGCGCTGCTGGATGCCTACAGGGTCGAAACGAATCTGCTCTGTGTTGTGACCGGACAGCTGGCCAGAAAGCCGCAGCGAGCCTTCAAAAGCCTCTGCGAGTTGGGACAGCACAATCTGCAATTCATCCCATGTCTTGACCCACTTGATACGATTGGAGGGCAGGCATATTCTCTAACGCCGGAACTTTATGGTCGTTTTCTGTGCGGCGTCTTTGATACTTGGTATCAGCAGCTGCAACGAGGCAATTATATCAGCGTTCGCAATTTTGAGGACTATCTGCGTATCCTGCTGGGAATGCCGCCTACCTCCTGCGCTTCCTCCGGTTCCTGTGGACATTATCTTACCGTAGAAGGTGACGGAAGCCTTTATCCCTGTGACTTTTATGTTCTGGATGAGTGGAAGCTTGGAAATCTGAGCCACTGTACCGTTGAAGATGCGCTTGATTCTCCCACAAGCCAGACATTTCTGGCACAGGGCCGCAAACGCCCGGCGGAATGCGCAGCATGTGCTTATCAGCTGCTCTGCCGGGGCGGATGCAAGCGAGATTGGGATGCCTCTGGAAGCAACCGCTTTTGCGCAGCGTATAAGCAGTTCTTTGCCTATGTGCTTCCGCGCCTGCATACTGCTGCACATTTTCTGGCACAACAAAACCGATAAAGAGATTCTCCCGGAGAGCAGTACTGCCTCCGGGAGAATCTTTATTTTACCTTTTTGATCTTCCGGATGGAATGGCCATCGTAGAGGATGGGCTTCATGACATAAGTGTAGTTCCGGTCATCGCATTCGCCGGTGGAAATCATCTCCATAAGCCGCAGCGCAAGCTGACGTCCCATCTCGAAGCCTTGCTCCACGGAGCAGGTAACATCCTCCTGCCGATAAGTTTCTTCGGAATAATCAAAACAGACCAGCGAATAATCTTCGGGTACAGTCTTCCCCATTTTCTGCAGGGTTTTCATGACTAGCCGATAGATGATGTAGTTGCAGCAGACGATAGCGGTGCATTTAGGGATGCTCTTCAGAAATCTTTCAATGGAACGGACATAGCTTTCGTTGTGGGCTTCGTCCGAAATACACCACTTGATGTAATCATCGTTCAGTTCCAAACCACGATTTCGCATCGCTTCCGCCATGCCTTGAAACTTTTCTACGCTCTGGTAGTTGTCGTACACGAAGATGCCTGCAATGTGGCTGTGTCCGGCATCCATCAGGCGTCCTATCAGCTGATGGGCACATTCGATGTCATTGATCGTTACGCGGGGGCAGCGCAAGTTCCGATAGAAGTTGTTGTAGAATATCACCGGGATCTTACGTCGGTAAAGCTCCTTGTAGCAGTCAAGATTTGGGCTGAGGATGCTCGATTTGACACCATCCACGATGAAACCGTGAAAATTCTGATGTACCACAGTCTCCAGACAGCGGCGTTCGTTGCAGAATTTGTTATCGGTCAGAAATACATGGAGGTCAACCTGCTCCTGCGTCAGAACACTGCGAACCCCTTCGATTAATCCCGAATTGGCACTTGTATCCTGTCCCTGCAGGACAAGGCCGATTTTATAAAGGGCATCATCTGTGTTCAAATCCCGCATCATTACTTTTTCCCGGTGGAAATAAGTCCCACTTCCCTTGAGCTTGTACACGAGTCCTTCTGCTACCAACTGGTCGATGGCCACTCGTATCGTTTCTCGGCTGACACCCAGCTTCCGGCAGAGCGCATTTTCCGAAGGCAAACGCTGGTTCCCGGAAAATTTGTTTTCGTCAATATAAGCCAGAAGCCAGCGATAAACCTGATCGGATTTTTTCTCAACAGCCGAGAGCATGGGCAAGCGCTCCTTTTCAG
>DXUR01000421.1 GCA_019417795.1 Clostridiales bacterium
GCTTACGGCCGGTGGCTCTCCGCTCAGAAGGCCATCCGCACCGCCAAAGCGGAGGCGGAGCAGGACGCGGGGTAAGTCTACACCTAAATGACCGCCCGTCCCGTATATCCGAAAGGTAGGAAATCCGCCCAAAAAACTGCCTATTTCCACGCTCTCGGAATTGTGGTAGAATGAAAAAGAGATATGTAGCAGGCGGTGAAAATGAAATGTATAACCTAAATTGGTCAAGAAGTGACCTCACCCGGCAAAAGCTGGGGACGTTCTGTGAATACTACGCAAAAATGTCATTAGCCTCTTATGGAGTGAGCATTTATACTTCCGAGGTTGATGACCATGGAATAGATTTTATTGCAGAAAGCAAGAGAGGATTTTTGAAGTTTCAAGTTAAAGCCATTCGCAAAGGAACAGGCTATGTTTTTATGCGGGAGGAATATTTTGATATTTCAGACCAATCACTTTACTTGTTCTTGCTTTTGCTAAATGATGGCGAACACCCCATAGAATATTTAATTCCTGCGACCACATGGGATAATGACAGTAGTAATATTTTTGTTTACCATTCATACAAGGGTAAAAAGTCGAAACCAGAATATGGCCTAAATATTTCCGCCAAGAACATTCCGCAGCTCGAAAGATTTAAGTTAGAAAATATGATAACGGCAATATAATGAGGAACAAAATATGGCTTTAACCATACAAGAGCGATTGAAAGACCTGCGTGTGGAGTGTGGCTTGACGCTGGAACAACTTGCGGAGCAGACGCACCTCTCCAAGTCTGCGCTGGGCAGCTATGAAGCGGAGGACTTCAAGGACATCAGCCACTATACGCTTTCCTCCGGCGAGACCCAGACGGAGAGCGCCGCCCAGACCGGCACAGTAAGTACGGGCATGGGCAATATGGGCGGCCCCGGCGGGCAGAAGCCGGACGGAGCGCCGCCCTCCGGCGGCGGAGGCGGACCAAAGCCGGATGGTGATATCCCACGGTCAAAGCCGACGGGCGAGATGCCGCAGAAGGATAGCGGCAACGCCAAAGCCTGAAAAAAGCCAACGGAACGTAAATCACCAAGCCGTTGTATCACAACGGCTTGGTGATTTTGTACAGTTATTGATCTGACAGCTCAAGTCTTGCGGCAGACACGGAAAAAAATCTTGACTTGTTGCAGTTCGAGTCCTATAATCAGCCTATCTTTTTGGTATGGAAGGAGCGTTTCCCCATGAACAAAGCAAATACCCCTTTTCGCTATGACTACGTTGGCAGCTTTCTTCGCCCTGCCGGACTGAAGCAGGCGCGGGCGGACTTTCAAAACGGCAAGATCGGAGCCGATGAGCTGAAAGCAGCGGAGGATCAGGCGATCCGTGAGCTGGTTGCCAAGCAGCAGAGCGTCGGATACCACGTAATTACCGACGGCGAATTCCGCCGTGCCACCTGGCACCTCGACTTCATGTGGGGCTTTCACGGTGTGGGCCACAGCCGCACGGAGAAGGGGCTGCCGTTCCATGGAGAGAACGCAATGCTTGATGATACCTACCTCACCGGAGAGGTGGGAGTGGACAGCCATCCCTTTGTGGAGCATTTCCGGTTTGTCAAAGCGCTGGAAGACGAGAACACCGTGGCCAAGCTGACGATTCCCGCACCCGCTCAGTTTCTGGAGCAGATGGTCATGCCCTTTGCAATGGAAAATACCAGCAAATATTACCCCAACATTGAAAAGCTGGTGGAGGATCTGGCAGCGGGCTACCGCAAGGTCATTGATGACGTATATGCCGCCGGGTGCCGCAACCTGCAATTTGACGATTGCAGCTGGGGTATGCTGGTAGACCCCCGTGCCTGTCTGATCTTTGATACTGACGAGAAGGGGCTGGAGGCCATCAAGGAGCAGATGCTCGCCGCCAACAATCTGGCCATTGAAGGCAAGCCGGAGGACCTGATCATCAACACCCATGTCTGCCGGGGCAACTTCCACTCTACCTACGCCAGCTCCGGCGCTTATGACAGCGTGGCCAAGACCCTGCTGGCCCGTGAGAACGTGACTGCCTACTATCTGGAATTTGACGATGCCCGCAGCGGCGGCTTCGAGCCCTTGGCCGCTGTCAGCGGTGAGAAGAAGGTGGTGCTGGGTCTCGTCACCACCAAGCGTCCTGAGTTGGAGGATAAGGCGGCGGTGATCGCCCGTATCCATGACGCAGCCAAGTACATCCCGCTGGATCGCCTGTGCCTGAGTCCCCAGTGCGGTTTCGCCTCCTGCGAGATCGGCAATAAGCTGACAGAGGCCCAGCAGTGGGCCAAGCTGGCGCTGGTGAAGGAGATCGCCAAAGAGGTCTGGGGCTGATTTTCAATGCAGAGGAGATGCGGAATCGCATAGATGCCGCAAGAAAACTGATGAAACTGTTGGTATGATCCTCGGACAGCTATTTGACTGATATTCTATGAGATAAAGTCCCCAAGCTGTTGTTATGCAACAGCTTGGGGATTTTCTGCATTTGCGCGGTTGAAGTGGATGCGTTTCAGGTTCTATACCTGAGAATCCGGAAAAGGGAAGGAGAAATTGCACCTGCCGCACCCTCTTGGCAGGATCGCTTTGCGTTGACGGAGCGGTATGCGGATACGCCGGTCAGCGTGATTGAACGGTAAGGTGCTGTGTGTCAGAAGAAAAACGGTGTCAGCCAAAATGAGACAGCATTTTGAATAAAAATCAAAGGAAAATAGCCTTGCGGAGTTCCGGAGCTCTTGACATTTGAATGTACTGTGCTACTATATGACAAAAAAGATGATGCTGTGGAGGTCGATCCCGGAAACGGAGAACGTTCATACCGGAGGCTTCACGGCGAAACAGAGCTACCGCAAGTAAGCTTATAGGCGGAAGAACCGCGGAAACGCGGTTTTTCAAAGCACGGCAGTTAGTCAACTTTAACAAAAACCTTGCATATATGTAGGTTGAATTCATCTAACTGCAAAAAGGACAGCAGCTATGAAGAAGTCTGAGAATTTCTGGAACAAAAACGCGAAGCGCTATGATCGCTTTATGCGAAAGGACCGGGCGGCATACGAAAAGCTGTATGAACTGATCCGACCGGTTGCAAAAGCCAGAACGGTGCTGGAACTTGCCGCCGGGACCGGGCTGATCGCCAAAAATATCGTGCGTTCGGCAAGCCATATCGAGGTGACGGACGCCTCCGAGGAAATGATCGCTGAGGCGAAGCGGAACAACCGCTCCGCAAAGTTGCACTTTTCGGTGCGGGATATGTTCTGCCTGCCCTATGCGGACAAGTCCTTTGATGTGGTGATCGTATCCAACGCGCTGCACATCGTGCCGCAGCCGGAGAAGGCCCTTGCAGAGATCCGCCGGGTGCTGAAGGATGACGGCGTGCTCATTGCCCCCACCTTTACCCATGGGAACGATACCCTGCGGGACAGGATCAAGCTGTTTTTTATGAAGCTGGCGGGATTTCCGCTGAACAGCAGGTGGTCAAGTGCGGATTATCTGGCGTTTTTGCGGCAAAACGGCTGGTCGGTGCGGAAGAGCACCGTGCTGAAAGCATCCTTTCCGCTGACCTATGCGGAATGCGTGAAACCCGCGGTGAAGGGAAGGGGGTAACGCTATGAACTACATGGGAATGCCATGGGGGATGTGGACGCTGTTTGCGGGCTCCTTTCAGGCACAGTTGACTGA
>DXUR01000422.1 GCA_019417795.1 Clostridiales bacterium
GACTCCATTGGCATCTCGAAAATCAACGCAGCGTTCCTCACCGGGCAGCAGATAGGTCGTATCCACGTTTAACAGCTCCTTTTAACTCTGTTCGTGTGCAAACCGCACAACACGCAACGCCTGCTATTGTACCATGAACCATCAAATTCTTCCATTGACCCTTACGCCAAAAAGGAGCCGGTTTTTTCGTAGGATGTGACGATTGACATCTTCAAAAACATCCCGCAGGGAGGCGCAGCCTGCATTGGAAAATGCAGATCAAAGGGGTTTGGGGCACTCCCCCAACAAGCATTTTTGCAACGCAAAAAGTGTTTTTGTATAGACAAAAACATTGCTTGCAACTGCAGTACGCCGATCGGGTGGCGAAATCGTGATGCGACCTTTCGATGTGCGCCATGCAAACAGTGATTTGAAAAAAGCTGGTCTCTACGCTCAAGGAGTTGGAGTGAATACTCGAATCGTCATGGAACATACCAGTATGTACTGGAAACCAATTGCCCTGACTCTGAAGAAAGCGGGTTTCTTTGTGTTTGTAGTAAATGCTATGTTGATCCACGATTTCAGAGATAATACAAACATTGAAGAAATCCGGCGATTGATGGCACAAAGCACAACAGGCGGACAATTTATAAGGTTCAGAAAATTTACCTAAAGTTCCACCAAACAAAGCCGGTACAGACCCGCGTCGATGGCGACGGGCTTCTGTACCGGCTTTTTCAGGGAGAAGGAGCAAATGTAAGGAGAAGTGTTTATGATGATACTCGTATTTTGTTAGGAAGAGAATTAGAGTTTTGTGTCTGCGTGTTGAGAAGAAATCCAGGAAGCCAGGTGCTATTTCAAGTTCAACTCAAGTCGCACCAGCGCTGGAAAAGATTTCATACTGCACAATGGGGTAAACGTCACGCTCCAGCCCCCTGCTGTCAGTGTCTGCGATTCAGAGAAAATCCGTCCGCTGCGGAGTAAAGATGTCCAGAATTACGCCCTCTTCCAGGGCTACTGCACCGTGAAGCAGATCGGGAGCAACATAATAGCTGTCGCCTTTGTGCAGGATGTACTTCTGACCTTCTACTTCGTATTCAAAGCAGCCGGACAGAATATAACTCACCTGCTCATGGGGATGACGGTGGGCTTCGCCCACAGCACCTTTCTGAAAGCTCGCTTCCACCCCCATCATCCCGCCGCCATGGGCAAGGATCCGGCGGGTAATCCCCGGAGCCGGGCAGGTAGGCTGAATGTCCTCGTATTTCAGTACCATAGGGAACCTCCTGTTTCTAGTTTGTCAGCCTGAAGCCTTAGATGAATGCCTGGCCGCCGTTGATCTGGATCACTTCGCCCGTGATAAAGGAAGCCTTCTCCGATGCTAGGAAGACGATCACGTCCGCCACTTCGCGGGGGTCGCCCAGCCGCTTCATCAGGATGCTGTCCTTCCAGCTCTCCACCAGGGCGCGGTCAGTCGCAGCGTGGAAGGCAGTGTCGATGGTACCGGGAGAGACCATATTGGCACGGATGCCGAACTCGGCCAGATCCTTTGCCAGAGCACGGGTGTAGCTCTGGACAGCGCCCTTGGAAGCTGCATAGATGGAAGCGCCGATGCCGGCACCACTGGTCACTGCAATGGTGCTGAAGTTGATGATCGAGGCATCCTTGCCCTTCTTCAGCAGAGGCAGGGCGGCCCGCGTGTTGAAGAACACGCTGTCAAAGTTCAGGGCCATGACCTTCCGCATAAAGTCGGTCTCCATCTCGGACACACGCTGCCGGCCGCCCAGGCCGCCCACGTTGTTGACCAGCAAATCCAGAGAACCAAACTCCTCGCCGATCTTGGCGAAGGTCTCGTTCACCTGCTCCTCGTTGGTAGCGTCGCAGGCATAGAAGTGGGCCTTGATGCCCTGGCTCTCCAGCTTATCGATTACCTTTTTACCTGCCTCCAGTTCGATGCCGGTAATGATCACCTCGTATCCTGCCCGGCCCAGTGCCTCTGCGGTTGCGCCGCCAATGCCGCCGGTTGCACCAGTAATAACTGCTCTCATAATAGAACCTCCATCATAAGTAAAAAATTATTGTAACCTTAAACGGTTAACTGCATTTGATAGGTAGCCTTGTCCCCCACACTTCGGATCAAAACCGTATTCCGGATCCGATTCACGGGGTTGTCCTTGGTTTTCAGCAGGAACAGTTCCTGTCCTTCCTGGAGATCGACCCGAACCTGCATCGACTCTGACCCCAGCTGAGCCCGCAGAACCACAGTGTTTTGATCTGTTTTAACTTTCTTGGTTTCCAGAACGTGCTGATAGCCGTTCTCCGAGAAGCCCAGGTCCGCCGCTTCCGTCGGCAGGTCGCAGGACAGCTCAATCCCCGGCTCAAAGTGGAAGGTATAATCGTAAACGCCGGTTTTGCCCTCCACCTGAAAGTAATCCAGAACGGAATTCTCGGTGATCTTCAGCTCTCTTGTGTAGTCGATACCCTCATAAACGTTCTCGGCCTTGCAGCGCACCCGGTCGTTCTCAAACAGCAGGCATTTGCCCGGTTCGACCGAGGTAATGTCGGTTCCGTTCCAGCACACTGTGTTGTGTGCCAAGGTTTTACGGTGCCACTCGTTGCATAGCCGCGACTGATAGCCCGCATTGGACAGATCCCGAGACAGGCGAAGCTTTTTGTACATTACCTCAATGTTCATGATGTCCGGGTGGGCATGAGAACGCCCATTCAGGCCGTACTTCAAGAACACATTCCAGGAATCGTTCCGTAGCATAGCAAAGTTGGAAGTGGGGAAAGTCGTCGAGCTGTGGGGAACGGGCTTGTAGTCCGCATAATTGAAATCGATGTTGAACAGCAGCCGCTCCAGGCAGATGGTTCCGCAGCAGTAATAGGGCTCCGACAGCGGCAAAGTGGTTCTCGGCGCGGGATCTGCCTCAATGATTTTGAGGATGTTTCCTACCGGGCTGTACTCGCCAAAGGCCCGGGCTGCCGTATGATAAACATAGCTGAAGGTCTTCAGATTCAGATCCGGCCAGCCATCGTTGGGATTGGGCAGATAGAGATTGTCAAAAGCGTACTGGTACGCTTGCACAAACATCCGCTCCAAAATAGCGGTGCTTTCCTGACCAAAATCGTAATCGTAAATTTTGCTGAACAGGAACAGATAGGAAACGCCCTCCAAGAGGAAGAAGTTGTAGTGAATTGATCCTTCGTACCAGAAGCCGTCCTTGGTGACGCCCTTTTTCAGCTGCTCGTGCATATTGAACTGGCTCTTGAAGGCGTAGTCGATCATTTCCTGATCGTGCATGGCCAAGCCCATAACACCGATTGCAGAGAGCGACCAGCAGCTGATGTTGTGGATGGCAACCGCCTGCGGAGCCATCAAGCGGAACATCTCGCGGAACAGTTTCTGGTGGATACGCTCCAACCAGGCCGAATCCAGCTCATCTCGCAGAATCTCGATGGTCTGGATAAACCGGATGGCTACGATTGCCTCATTGAGACCCTGGGGCATCATCTTACCGCAGCCCCACACCATGTTGTCGTAACTTTCGCAGAGGACATTTTCTTTGTTGTGCAGCTGGAACTCCTGATAATGCTCTGCGTAGAACTCCATGACCCGGACCGCATAATCCCGGTACTTGGTCTCGCCGGTGGCCTTGTAGATCAGGGCGGAAACCAGAGTCATCACAAC
>DXUR01000423.1 GCA_019417795.1 Clostridiales bacterium
TGACCAACGATCCCGAATTGCAGCAGCTGTGCCGGGAATACCTCTCGGTGAACCTTGTGTTCTGCTGGGGCATCTTTTTGCAGACTTACGGACAGCGGCTCTTGCAAGCTGTGGGTGACACGGTGCTGTCTATGGTTTCCCTCATCATCGGTGCAGTGGTCAACATTATTCTTGACCCCATCATGATCTTTGGTCTGCTGGGCTGCCCGGCCATGGGCATCCGGGGCGCAGCCATTGCCACCGTCATCGGGCAGCTCATCGGCGCAGCAGTGGCGCTATGGTTCAACCGGGTCAAAAATCCGGTCATTCACGTCCGGCTGAAGGACTACCGCTTTCGGTGGCAGGATGTGGCCGACATCTACCGTGTGGGTCTGCCCACCATCGTGATGCAGGCCATTGGCAGCGTGATGACCTTTGCAGTCAACGGCATTCTACTGGGCGTATCCTCCACAGCAGTGGCATTCTTTGGCATCTACTATAAGCTGCAAAACTTCCTGATGATGCCGGTGAACGGCTTGGGACAAGCGGCCATCCCGGTGGTAGGCTTCAACTACGGCAGCGGCCAGTCCGACCGGGTGCAGCAGGCCTGGAAAGTCCTGCTGCCCACCGGCGTGGTGTTTGCGCTGTGCGGCATGGCGGTGTTCCTGCTGTTCCCGGCGCAGCTGCTGGGGCTGTTCTCTGCCAGTGACGAGATGCTGGCTTTCGGTGTGCCTGCCCTGCGCATCATCTCGGTGACCTTCCTGTTTGCGGTCACAACTATTCTGTGCGGCTACTTTGCCTCCGGTCTTGGCAACGGCGTGGTCAACATGATCGGCGGTGCGCTGCGGCAGCTGGTGGTGCTGGTGCCCTGCCTGTGGCTGCTTATCCGCACCATGGGCATCGACAGGGCGTGGTTTGCGTTCTGGATGTCTGAGATTGTGGCCTGTGCTTACAGCCTGTGGGCAACGAAAAAAGAACTGCGAAACAAGGGAAAATAAGGCAAAACAAAAAACAGGGTGCACCCCTGAATAGGACGCACCCTGCCAAAGACCACAGACGATAACAATATGTACAACAGGGCGTTCCCCGTCGGGAACGCTCTGTTTCTCTTTGCTGGGGGCATGATGAGCCTGTTCCGCCTGCCACGCAGCAAATTCTCTTTGCCCTTCCTCGCTGTTCCAGCAGGCAAGGATGGCTGGGTAGAATGCCCGTGCCAGACGGTCGATGACTTCATCGGGATAAGGGGAAGTGTTTGTGGACTTTTTCTTTTTGTTCAAACGCACGCTCCTTTGGACATCTGTGAACAGCATACCATGTGCCTGATGTTATGCTGTCTGGTCTTTAACATCTGCGAGTGCGGCTTCCAGAGAAGTAAGATAGTCCTTATGCTTGTGAATGATCTCCAGAATCACATCACGCTGTGCATTATCGGGCATCTGCTCTAACTGGTAGTTGAATGAAATACGGAAACGAGCAGTGAGTTCTTCCAACGCCACATACTCGTACCGTACATCCTCCGGGTAAGCATCGCTGTCGTAAACCGATTCAAACTTTCGGAATGGCATGACAGGCGCTTTGCCCGGAACGCGGATCACACCATCAGCGTCAGGTGTCGGTTTCACCTTCAGCTCCGGGTGCAGAATATCCTGCAAGGTCTGTGCGCGATCATAGTAGGCAGCCTTGGCAAGGCGGTGCATATCCGCCTTGGACACTTTTGTCTGTCCGGACAGGATGCTCTGCTTTAAGCCCGGCACCAGTTCTTCTGCAATCTCTACGCCTCTCATATACTTCGAGGCACGAATAACGGTGTCCTTGCTCACTCCGTTTTCTGCTGCGATTCGGTCACAGGTTTTGCTGCTGTCGATCAAGTTCGCATTTAGCGAACTTGATTTTGCATCGGCGCTTTTGCGGTCACCGCCGTGCGCAGCTTTTTCGGCTGCGTACTGTTTGCCCATCAGGTAGTACTTCTGCTCCGGCGTGAGATTGCGCCGCCCCAACTGGTTCTTACAAATCCAAGCGAGGACTTCTTCTCTGCTTTCAAACGGGAGCGGCATGGTGGAGAAATAAATCTCCGGGTGCTTCTGGAGGATGGCATAACGATTGTGTCCGTCAATAAGGGTATTACCCCAGACGATCAAAGGAGAAATCAGCTTGCCCTCTTTGAGGATATTTTCTTCAAGCTGCTTAAATTCATCATCGGTCAGTGGAGGGATCTGGGACTGGAACTCCGGGTCAATTTTCAAGTTGATCATACGCACACTCCTTTATCTCTCCTGCTGCGCCTGTTCTTCCTCCCGGAAAAAGGACGCAACATTCTGCTTTGCGGTTTTCAGTTTGAGCAGTTCTTCCTTGGCTTCCTTGTACTGCTCGTAGAACTTTGCCTTTTCGGATGCCAGCTGCGCATACTCGGCTTCCAGCTTTTTCGGGCTGGGCAGCTTGGTGATGTTGTTTGCCTTGAAATAGGCTGTTGCTGCCCGGTACGCTGTCAGCTCTGCACGGTGCTGTTCTTCAAAGGCTGTGGGTTGTTTTGCAGCTTTTAACTGCTGTGCGATGTTCTTGGTGCTGGTGTAGGCTGCGACGTGATAGCGCAGCTCTTTGTTGGCTTTCATGCGACCTTCGAGGTCTTTCACCACTGCCAACGAGTCGTGATACTTGGCTTCCAGTTCGACGATGCGCTGGTTCAGGGCGTCCTCGTCGGTCAAGCCCTTTTCCTGCAGAAGCTTCACGGTCTGTGCCATAACTTTGAGATTGTGTTTCGTGAGCCAACGCTTATAGCCGATGCCCTTGCCCTCGGTCATCTTCGACTGGATGTCGATTAGTTTCCCGATGGTATCCTGTTTGAACTGCACCTTAGGTTTGCGTTCGGCGTTTGCCTGCAACGTGGCAAGCACTGCTGCCTTATCGAACTTGTCACCGAGATGTCTTGCCCGGATGAACTTCGTTCTGCCAGAGGGCAGATAGCTGAGCTGTCCACGGCTTTCCTTGACCGTGATGCCATACTGCTGCATGAGCTTGTCAGAGAAATCTTCAAAGCTGGTAGCACGGTATAGCACTGAAGAAATCTGTTTCCGCAGGGTATCTTTTACGGTTTCAAACTTCTTCTGTTGGGACGGTTGTCCGACTGCGGTGAGGGCTGCGTTTGCAAGGTCGAGCTTCTGCTGACCGCGCCTGCGCGCCCAATACTCCGCTTCGCTTACGCGCTCTTTCGAGCCGTTGAGCAGGTCGATCTGGTACAGTCCAGCACTCTCGCACAGTTCCATGACCTCGACACGCAAGTGCCGCATGGTCTGGGCGGTGCTGGAATGCTTCATGCCCTCTAGCCAGTCACGGGGCTTCTGCATATAGGGTTTGCGCTCCACCTCTCGCGTTCGGATGCTGCCGATCACGATGTGGACATGGATATTCCCCGAATGGTTGTGCCCATCGGGGTGAGTGCAGACGATGGCAGGATGACCAGGGAAGTTTTCTTCGCAGAATTTCAGGCCAAGAGCCTGTGCCTTTTCCATGGTCAAGCCGTTGTCGGCTGCATCTCTTGGGTCAAAGCTGATGATATACTGGTGGCTCTTGATATCACCATGCTGGGTGTTCTTGCCATATTTGCGGTTCGCCAGCAGACAGGCCGTTGCAAAGGAGAAATCGCCGCACTCAAGGGTGTCGAGCAGGTACGAATCCCGCAGCTTCGGCT
>DXUR01000424.1:0-431 GCA_019417795.1 Clostridiales bacterium
ACTTCGTTCAGGTGGACTACACCACCGGCATGGCCCACGCCATGTACAACGGCTTCACGATCCTGCCCTCCACAGAGGAATACCACCATCTCCACGGCGAGGTAGTCTCCTACGGTATCCTGGTCATGCTCACCGCCGACAAGCAATACGCGGAGCGGGACCGGCTGCTGGCCTTCAACCGCTCCATCGGCCTGCCCACCCATCTGGCGGACATCCACGCCAGACCGGAGGACCTGCCCGCCGTTACGGAAAAGGCGCTGGCGGGCATCGACGTCCGGGTCTGGCCCTACCCCGTCGCCCAGCAAATGCTGATCGACGCGGTAATGGAGCTGGAGCAGGTCGGCTGATCCGGCAAGGCGAACCGTTTCCGCCAGAAAAAGTCAGAAAAACCCCCGGAGCAACAGGTCGATCAAGACCGGTTGCTCCGGGGG
>DXUR01000424.1:441-3645 GCA_019417795.1 Clostridiales bacterium
CCCCCCCTCCCCCGCCACGAGAAAAAGCCCTGTCCGGCGCAATCACACAGATTCCTGCTTCTCCCGCTCGCTGATTTTACATTCAAAGCGGTCCTTGTTGGAATCCTGCGGGATGGGGGTGGGATAGCCGCCGCCGAAGCAGGCGGTGCAGAAGCCGCTCTCCGTATGGTCGGCCAGCTTCACCACGTCGCTGAGGCTGAGATAGCCGAGAGAATCCACACCGATGATTTCAGCGATCTCCGCAACCGTGTGGTGGTTGGCGATGAGCTTGTTTTTGTCGTCAATATCCGTGCCGTAGTAACATTCGGACACAAAGGGCGGCGCGCTGACCCGCATGTGGATCTCCTTCGCGCCGGCCTTGCGCAGCAGGTCGATGGTACGGCGGCAGGTGGTGCCCCGGACGATGGAGTCATCGATCAGCACCACGCGCTTGCCCTCCACCACGGAGCGGATGGGGTTCAGCTTGATGTTGACCTCATTTTCCCGCATATCCTGCGTGGGAGAAATGAAGGTGCGGCCGATGTATTTGTTTTTGATAAAGCCCATGCCGTAGGGGATTCCGGACTGCCGGGCGTAGCCCATGGCGGCGTCCAGGCCGGAGTCCGGCACGCCGATGACGATGTCCGCCTGTACGGGATGCTCCAGCGCGAGGAACGCACCGGCCCGCTGACGGGCCACATGAACGCTGCTGCCGTCGATCACGGAGTCAGGGCGGGCAAAGTAGATGAACTCAAAAACGCACAGTCTCCGGGGCGCGATGCCGCAGTGGGATCTGTCGGACTTGACGCCGTTTTTGTCCGCCACCACGATCTCTCCGGGCAGAATATCCCGCTCAAAGCTGGCGCCCACGGCGTCCAGTCCGCAGCTTTCAGAGGCGAACACCACGCTGCCGTCCTTCAGCCTCCCCATGCACAGGGGACGGAAGCCGTGAGGGTCCCGGACGGCGATCAGCTTGCTGGGGGACGAAATGACCAGAGAATACGCCCCCACCAGACGGTCCATGGCGGTGGAAACCGCCTCCTCGATGGAACCGTGCTTCAGCCGCTCCTGCACAATGATGTAGGCGATGACCTCGGAATCAGTGGTGGTATGGAAGATCGACCCCTGGCTCTCCAGCTGGAGACGCAGCTCCTGGGAGTTGGTCAGGTTGCCGTTGTGGGCCAGCGCCATGCGGCCCTTATAGTGGTTGACCAGAATGGGCTGGACGTTGCGCTTGTTGTCCGAACCGGTGGTGCCATAGCGCACATGGCCGACGGCGATGTTGCCAAGCCCCAGAGAGCGGAGCCGCTCCTTGGGAAACACATCGCTGACCAGCCCCACATCCCGCCAGGAGCGGAACAGGCCGTCATCGTTGACAACGATACCAGCGCTTTCCTGTCCACGGTGCTGAAGGGCGTACAGAGCGTAATAGGCTAACGAGGCCACATCGGTGGTGACATTGGAGTAAACGCCGAATACGCCGCATTCCTCGTGGAGGTGGCGGTCATCGCCGGCAGCCGGAGCCGCCTTATCAAGATCCGTGCACGCCATAGATTTACTGGGCATCGTGATCCAGCAGGCGCTTCATGATCTCGGCGTAGGCGTCCTCAACGCCGCCCAGATCCCGGCGGAAACGGTCCTTATCCAGCTTTTCATGGGTCTTGGCGTCCCACAGGCGGCAGGTGTCGGGGCTGATCTCGTCAGCCAGCACGATGGACCCGTCGGCCACCTTGCCGAATTCCAGCTTGAAGTCCACCAGCGTCACGCCGCACTCGGCCCAGAACGCCTTCAGCACCTCGTTGACAGCGAAGGCATAGTTCTTGATGGTCTCGATCTCCTCTGCCGTGGCCAACTTCAAGGCCAGCGCGTGATAGGTGTTCAGCAGAGGATCGCCCAGCGCGTCATTCTTATAGGAAAACTCGATGGTGGGCTGATCGAACACGATGCCCTCCTCCACGCCGTAGCGCTTGGCGAAGGAACCGGCGGAGATATTGCGGACAATGACCTCCAGAGGGACGATGGCAACCCGCTTCACCAGCGTTTCCCGCTGGCTCAGCTCCCTGACAAAATGGGTGGGGATGCCGGCCTTTTCCATTTTGGCCATCAGGCGGTTGGTCATCTGGTTGTTGATAACGCCCTTGCCGAGGATGGTGCCTTTTTTCAGGCCGTTGAACGCGGTGGCGTCATCCTTGTAATCCACGATGAGCAGCTCGGGATCATCGGTTTTGAATACTTTTTTTGCTTTGCCCTCGTAGATCTGTTCTAACTTCTGCATATTCTGCTCCTCCTGCGCATCTGCGCATAAAAATGATCAAAAATGTCAATTGGCCGCGTACATCTGCCGGTACGGGTTTTTGCTGTCCGGCGTCACCACGGTGAAGGGCCCGTCCATCAATGCTTCCGCGTCGCCGCCGAACAGGGCGCACCAGCGCTCCACCAGCGGCCGCAGAAGGGCGGTCTCCTCCTCCGTGGGGGGATGGGGCGTCACCTGATCCGGGAAGCGGATGGCGGAAACATCGCCCCTGAAAATCACGCGCCCGCCGTGCTGTCCCGTGCAGGGGAAATAACCGGCGGCGGGCTTTCCGTCCGTATGCAGTCCCAGCACCAGGATCGTGCCGCCTGCCTGATATTCCCCCAGAAAGCTCCCCGCCCGGCCGCCAATAACGATCACCGGCTGCTGGTCCTGATAGGCCTTCATGTGGATGCCTGCCCGATAGCCCGCGTTGCCCTGGACATAGATCTCGCCGCCCCGCATGGCATAGCCTGCCGTGTCGCCCACGCTGCCGCGGACCACGATGGAGCCACCGTTCATCGTATCGCCTACGGCGTCCTGCGCGTTGCCGTTAACGGTAAGGGAACCGCCCCCCAGATACGCGCCCAGGGCGTTGCCGGGGATGCCGTCGATCTCCACCCGGCGTCCGCTCATGCCCGCGCCGATAAACCGCTGCCCAAGGCAGCCGGTGATGCGGCATGACGGTCCGGCAGCCCGGATCGCCTCATTTAAGGCCCGGTAATCCAGACCCTTTGCTTGAATATCCATGAATTATCACACCTCCGCTGTTTTTCCGGTGGATCGAGATTTTTTTGCCGCTTACTCTCCGGCGTGGGACACACCCAGAATGGACAGCTCCTTTTCCGTCAGCCCCATGGCCCGCAGCATCAGCCGGTTGCCCCGCAAAGCCTCGATGGAATTGATCCCCATGCCGCCCATGATCTCCATGATCT
>DXUR01000425.1 GCA_019417795.1 Clostridiales bacterium
GTTCATGACGCAGACATGTGAATTCACGTAAAGAAAGCACGCAAAAAATGCAAAAAGTACGCAAAAATGTGCGTGCAAGCGTTTGACACAAGAAAATTGTATAAAAATTGTTAGAATCATGAATTGACGCTCTAAATGAAGGAGGACTATTATAAAAACATACAGTTGCAATACGCAACTTACTCCGATATCCGATGAATGTACTCTTATCGGAGTAAAACAACCAGACATACTGCAAAGGAGGATGTTTAATGAAAAGGTTCCCTGCAAAGGTCGTGTCACTGGTTTTAGCTTTAGCAATGTCACTGTCCCTGTTGACCGTAAGCACCGTCGCTGAAGAAAATGGATGGTGGACTGAGGAAATATGGGACGCAGAGACGTTGATATCTTTGGGGGCCAAGCCGCCCCTGTTCAACAGAAAAACAGGCTACTATGAAATTGAAACGCCAGAACAATTGCTGTATTTGTCTGGCAATTGGAAATCTACTGATACCAATGGTGATGGTCAACCGGACGCCCCGCGTAATGGACATTACGTATTGACAGCAGATTTAGACATGGGGCCACTGATGAAGAAAATCGGAAAAACGATCACAGAGGCATCCGGTAAAGAAACAGATGGCTATATGTTGCCGCTCTCTGCCAATAAGAAGGAAAATGCGGATAAGACAGACGGTTGGTTTATGGGTACGATCGATGGCCAGTATCATACGATCTCTAATCTACGCATCTGCCGTCAAAACGGCAAATATACTGGCCTGGTAGGATATCTGGGCAACGAAACTCTTACCACACCGACGATTCGGAACTTGGGCCTGATTAACCTGAAGATGGAAGGCAAAAAGTCCTGCGGTGCTTTTGCAGGCGTTTGCTTTGGCACTGTGGAGAATTGCTTTGCCACTGGTACCATCAAGGCAAAGGAAGCTGTCGGTGGCTTAGTTGGAAAGTGCGAGGGTGAGCTGCGCAACTGTGTATCCTACATGAAGGTAAAGGGCAAGTCGTTAGTAGGTGGTTTAGTTGGAAACATATTAGGTGGTGCAGTAGAAAATTGCTATGTTGGAGGCTCTGTCACGGTGAGCGGAGGCAAAGCCTCTGCCGGCGGTGTTGCCGGTACATTCGCAGTAGCCACTTATCTCAGAAACGTGGCTTCCGTCATTCGTGAGGTCAGTGGAGATGAGGGCGCATCTGATATTGATCGGCTGGTTGGCACACTGGAGAGTGAGAGCGGCACCAACATCACTAACAACTATATCTGGGAGGGTGCAATCCTGAATGGCAATGCACCCGTAGAGCATCCTAACCGCTCCATTGCTCAGGTGGTCTCTATTGAGACTTTGATGAGTAGGTCTCTGTACGAAAAAAATCTGGGCTGGGAGTTTAATAAGATTTGGAGCTGGGTTGGTACTTCTGCTCAAGGATATCCTATGTTGACAGGTTTTGTGAAGGCGGGGAAGGCGCCAGATCTGCTTGAAGAAATTCTGACAGATTTGACGATAAAGCAGCCTGTGCTACTGATCGATGACCCTGTAGTGAACTGGGTTGCTAAGGGAGAACAGGCTACAATCCATGCTCGGCTGTCACTTCCCGAAGGCACAAAGGTCGACAGTATAAAAGTCTTTTACGGTGAAAATAGTGACGGAAAAACTTTTAAAGACTTTGTCGAGATGACTGTTAACAAGGATAGCTATCAGGCTGTCTTACCACTGAAAAATCCCGGCAGCTACCATTACTTTGTGTCTGCTAATGTGGACGGACAGATAATCACTGTTCCTGCCGATATTTCCGCATCTTTGCCGCTGCAACTTGATGACGGTGTTGTGGACGCAACTCCAAGAGAGGTCCTTTGCCAGTTGGGTGAAACATATCAGGAAGTAGGTTTTAACTGGATCACGGATCCCGCAGTGAAGGATTCAAAGGTTTGGTACAGAGGCAAGGGAGACAGTGCTTGGAACGTTACTGATGGAGAGAGTGTGCGCCACTATCTAACTGAAGGCTGGGAAGAAATCCAGAGTCATTGGGCAACGATAACTGGTTTGGCTGCAGAAACTACCTACGAGTATGCGGTCGGCGGCATTTATGATGGTAAAGAGGTTCGAGGGGACATCCATACATTCACTACACTCCCTGCCTCAGGCGCATTTACTTTCATGCAGTACGGTGACCTCCAAGCAAAGAAACCAGAAGGCTATGATCCCTTCCTGAATACCATGGAACAGTTTGTGAATACGCTACCGGTACAACCAGATTTCCTGCTGAATACCGGCGACATTGTGGATGCTGGATATAAGAGTACACAATGGGCAAGCTTCTTCGACGTTGCTGAAACTTATATGGCTGACCGGCTAAATATTTTGCTGCCCGGCAACCATGAAAATACCGGTGATCTGCTCTACAAACAGTATGGCGCGCGAACGAGCCTGCCAAATGAACTGGAATACGGTCCGCTGGAGGGAACCGGTTGGTGTGTTGTTGGCGATGCATGCTTTGTCTTTGTCAACGCAGATCCGTACTCCGGTCAGGTAGGGGCAGATGTTGAAGCTGACCGAGCAAGATTCTTTACCGAGCAAACCGCGTGGGCTAAGACTGTTTATGAGAAAGCGGACAAAACCTGGCGGATTATGGCATCTCATGTGGGTACATATATTGTAAATTTCAACGATCCATCTGACTATCCCTATATCCCCGAGATGTGCGATGAACTGCAAGTGGATCTGTATTTGAACGGTCATGACCACGAGTATATCCGTACCACAACCAAGGATAACGTAATCTGCCCCATAGGCAGCGGCACAACCTATATGACCTGTTCTTCTTTGGGTGAAAAGCTGGACGCGTTTGAGCCGGGAACAGCCGGTGGTAAGTATGCGGTGGTTCATAAAGACGGCGCTGACAATTCTCAGCAGATTTTCAGCATGGTAACAGTGGATGGAAACGGCATCCACGCTACTGCATATCAACGTGGTGTCGAGGAAGATTGGTCCAAGTTTGATATTATTGATCATTATGATATCACTACTAGTCTGACCAAGGGTAGTCAGGCACCCACCGAAGTCACGGAGCCTGCTGGCCCTGAAATAACCGTGTTGCCCACTTATACTGTTCAGCCTGGCGACTGCTTATATCGCATTGCAAAGATGCTCTATGGCAACGGTGAAAAATGGAACGATCTGTATGAAGCAAATCGGAATATCATCAGCGACCCTGCATGTATCTACATAGGCCAAGTGCTGAGAATTCCAGCAAAATAAATTTCAAAGTGCGCCCATTATAAATAACACTTAGTGAACCTCACCACCCAAGCGTAAACGCTATCAAATCACCGCAGATAGGACTAACAAAGTAAGTCCTATCTGCGGTGGTCGCATTGTAACTGTTATTGCTGACGGCCTTTGTCGGCCAGGGGGTGCAGATATTTTCTTGGACTTAAATTGTATGTACGAAAATAAGTGGCTCTGCAAGCAGAATTGAGGGCCAGTTGAGAAAAATGATCGAAGGACACCATGGATAGATTAAAAGGCTGACTGAGCTGATATTTCGCAAAGATACTGCTCACTTGCGAGCAGGTGATAGCTGATCTCCGATATTAGGGCAAACTGTCTTTTCCTACATCAGTGAAAAGAAACAGCAGACCACCGTCCAAACAC
>DXUR01000426.1 GCA_019417795.1 Clostridiales bacterium
GGATGGCCTTGGCCACTGCGCTTTTGCCCACGCCGGTCTCCCCGGTGATGAGAATATTGGCCTTCGTGTTGGCGGTATTCAGGATCAGTGTCCATAACCGCTGCATGGCAGGGCTCTTCACCACCAAATCCGTGGCGGTGGCCCGGAGCCGCAGTTCCGCGATCTCCTGCGTATACTGCTGCAAGGAGTCCTGTAAATGCCGGTAGTTCTGCTGAATGGTGTTGATCTGCTCCATGGACACCGTGTTGAAGCACACGGCATATTTCAGCACACCGTTTTGGTCAAACAGCGGAATTCCCACCGTCATGACATTTTTATGGGTGTGGTTGATGGTCTGGGTGGCGGTGATCTTTTTCTTCTGCCGGATGACCTCCGCAGTGATACAGGGCCGGAAAGTCCCGTTCGCTTCCAGATCAAAAGCCGACTTACCCACGATGGAATCGTGGGTAAAGCCAAAGTTCCGCTCATAGTTCTCACTGACTCGGAGAATGATGCCGTCTGCGTCAGAGAGCATCATATCGTCTGCCAGGACCAGATTGTTTTTGGGGCTGAGGATATCGAAAAGTCCCTCCAGATTGATATTTTCCTCAAAGAAATGAGGAAGGTCAGGTGTATGCGCCATGAGAGTACCTCCCGCGTGTGATCTATTCATTTTTGATTATAGCATATTCAAAAGCGAATAGAAAGGGCCAGTGCCAAGTTTCTTCTGTATCTTTTGTAAAAAAATAACCGCCGGCTTTCGTGGTTCTTGCCGAAAGGATGTCCTGCGCAGGGAAAAATATATGCGCATCCAGCCTATTCATTTTTGAATAGTGCCCGAATGAGGTCGCTGAAAAGAGGAAAATTCCGCCGAAATCCCCCGATTTTTTTGTCAAACCCGCACAGTTGAATGCTCCATTTTTGTGAAAAACATCTTGCCAATCTTGGCACATAAATTGCTATATTACTCACTGTACAACCATGGATAGGCTGACGGGTGCAGCTGGACCCACATCTCCGTCAGCACAGACGCTTACATATTATTTTTTAGGAGGAATCTACTTATGTATCAGACCCTTCGTTATGAAAAGCAGGAAAACATCGGCATTCTCACCATCAACCGTCCCGAGGCGCTGAACGCACTGAACTCCACCGTCATCGGCGACCTGGAGCAGGCCATCACCGAGGTGGAGAAGGACGCCGAGCTGGGCGCTCTCATCATTACCGGCGAGGGCCGTTCCTTTGTGGCCGGTGCCGACATCGGCGAGCAGCTCCCCCTGGATGTGGCCGGCGGCCGCAAGTGGGGCCAGCGGGGCAGCGCCCTGATGCGCCGCATTGAGAAGCTGGAGATCCCCACCATCGCTGCTGTCAACGGCTTCGCTCTGGGCGGCGGCTGCGAGCTGGCCATGAGCTGCGACATCATCCTGGCTGCCGGCCCCAACGCTGAGGGCAAGGGCGGCGCCAAGTTCGGCCAGCCCGAGGTTGGCCTGGGCATCACCCCCGGCTTCTCCGGCACCCAGCGCCTGCCCCGCCGCGTGGGCATCGCCAAGGCCAAGGAGCTGATCTTCTCCGGCAAGGTCATCGGCGCCGCTGAGGCTGAGAAGATCGGTCTGGTCAACGCCGTGTATGCTCCCGAGGAGCTGATCCCCGGTGCCATCGCCATGGCCAAGTCCTTCACCGCCAACGCTCCCATCGCCGTGAAGTATTCCAAGGCCTGTATCGACCGCGGCATGCAGATGGACATTGACGACGGCATCGCTCTGGAGAACGAGCTGTTCGCCATGTGCTTCGCCACCGCCGACCAGAAGGAAGGCATGAGCGCCTTCGTTGAAAAGCGCAAGGAAAAGCACTTCCAGAACAAGTAAGTTAGACTCCGTATCCATCGCTTAAAAAATTTCTGACAAAAGAGGAATTTGCAGCATGAAAAAAGTACGTGTCATTACCGCTGAGGAAGCGGCCCTGATGGTCAAGGACGGCGACACCGTCTCCACCGGCGGCTTCGTTAGCTGCGCCTGCCCCGAGGCGCTGACCAAGGCTCTGGAAAACCGTTTCGTGGAAACCGGCCACCCCCGCGACCTGACACTGTTCTTTGCAGCCGGTCAGGGCCACCGGGACGGCACCGGCGGCGACCACTTCGGCCACGAGGGTATGTGCAAGCGGGTAGTCGGCGGTCACTGGGACCGCGCCGCTAAGCTGGGCGAGTTGGCTCTGGCCAACAAGCTGGAGGCCTATAACTTGCCTCAGGGCGTCATCACCCACATGTACCGCGACATCGCCGCCCACAACATCGGCACCATCACCCACGTTGGCCTGAACACCTTCGTAGACCCCCGTCACGAGGGCGGCAAGCTCAACGAGTGCACCAAGGAAGACCTGGTGAAGCTGGTGAACATTGACGGTGAGGAGCGCCTGCTCTACAAGCCCATCCCCATCAATGTGTGCCTGGTCCGCGGCTCCTACGCCGATGAATACGGCAACTGCACCGTCCACCGCGAGATCGGTCCTCTGGATGTCACCGCCCAGTGCCAGGCCACCAAGAACTCCGGCGGTATCGTCATTGTTCAGGTGGAGAAGATCGTCCAGGGCGGCACCCTGGACCCCCGCCTGGTGAAGATCCCCGGCATCTATGTGGATGCCATCGTCGTGGGCTCTCCCGAGGACAACAACCAGTGCCTGGGCATGCCCTATGACGGAGCTCTCTCCGGTGAGTTCCGCATCCCCGTGGACGATATCCCCCCCATCCCCATGGACGCCAAGAAGATCATCGCCCGCCGCGCCGCTATGGAGCTGCCTCAGGACGCCATCGTGAACCTGGGCACCGGCGCTCCGGAGAAAATCGCCAACGTCTGCGCTGAGGAGGGCATCTCCAACAAGATGACTCTGACCGTGGAAGCCGGCTCCATCGCCGGTGTGCCCTACGGCGGCACCCAGTTCGGCGGCGCAGCCAACTCCATGGCCATTCTGGACCACAACGTCCAGTTCGACTTCTATCAGGGCGGCGGCCTGGACGTGGCCTTCCTGGGCCTGGCCGAGACCGCTCCCAACGGCGACCTGAACGTCTCCAAGTTCGGCACCCGTCTGGCCGGCGCCGGTGGCTTCATCGACATTACCCAGAACGCCAAGAAGGTTGTTTACTGCGGCACCTTTACCGCCAAGGGCCTCAAGACCGAGTGCAAGGACGGCAAGCTGGTCATCACCCAGGAGGGTGCCAAGAAGAAGTTCGTCAACAAGGTAGAGCAGATCACCTTCTCCGGCGATTACGCCAACAAGGTGCACCAGCCCGTTCTGTACATCACCGAGCGCGCCGTGTTTGAGCTGCGGCCCGAGGGCGTGACGCTGGTGGAGATCGCCCCCGGCATTGATCTCCAGACTCAGGTTCTGGATCAGATGGAGTTCATGCCCAAGATTGCCGATGACCTGAAGCTCATGGATGAGCGCATCTTCCGTGAGGAACTGATGGGTCTGGCTAACGACTAAACATCCCTCTAAGGGGGGAGCGATCCCCCCTTAGTCCCCAAATTAATTAGGAGGATAACAAAAATGGCATTGATGACCCCCCAAGAATACATTGAGTCCCTGCGGAAGCTGAACACCCGCGTCTATATGTTCGGCGAGAAGATCGAGAACTGGGTGGACCACCCCATGATCCGCCCCTCTA
>DXUR01000427.1 GCA_019417795.1 Clostridiales bacterium
TCCTTACTATATTCCATTGTTACCCTCCATAACTTCTGATTGTTGCCGTCTTGACTATTATGTATCTTTTCTTTCCAAAATGGTATAGGCTTTTATTTTTATAATGCTGCAAAACTTTTCTTCTGTAAGGTATTCAAAGGATATTTCCCTTTGCCGCCGCTATTGGAAAGCCAAAAGCAGCGGCTTTTTTACGCGATATGACCGAAAAGACTAGAAAGCAGGATATGTCATCATTTGTCATTTCTTCTCAATGTAATAACTGCATGGCATATCAAGCCAAATACAAGAGAAAAACAGCCACCGCCAAATAGTGATGCTCCCCACCCTGCACCCGACATTGTCATAAAACCGCCAACAAAGAAAATACCAATGCCAAGAAATATCCCGACACCATAAAAAAGTCCAATTGCCATATCATACTTATTAAATTGTCGTTTCTCTTTTTTTCACATGTTTCCATTTTTGTTATTACCTCCTTCGCAAAATCGTCCATGTGGACTCCAAAAAGAAAACAAATTTTTTTCAACGTATTTAAATCGGGTTCATTAACATCTCTCTCCCAATTCGATAGCGCCTGCCGGGTAACATTCAATTTCCCAGCCAGTTCTTCCTGTGTCATTCCCGATTGTGTTCGCAGATGACGTATTTGCTTTCCTGTTGTAATATCCGTCTGTTTCTGGTTCAAAATGGTTCCTCCTCTCTGATGCTGATTTTATCAATGATATTTCGCAATAGCCAGCAATGAACGTTTGCATTGCGCAAGATGTTACATTATCTTCTGAAACATATGCCGGATCTTGTCTAAACGGCTGTTCGGGCGGCGTGGCTGAAACACAGGCTCGCCGGAAGTTTCCTGATACCCTTTTAATTCTGTAATGCAGACACTTCTTCCATTTGTATAAAAATTCAAATCATTTCTATATTCACCAATACAACGGGCAGGGATTTCCCCCTTAAAAATAACTTCATCTTTTTCAAGTCTGGTTGATTCAATGATTGCGCAATACTTTGGTGCGTCATTATAAGCCCGTGAAAGATATTCCTGCGGTGCAAAAAGGGTAAAGGAAAGGTATGGTTCCAACAGTTGTGTTCCTGCTTTTTTCAATGCCTGCTCCAACACGACAGGCGCAAGAAAACGAAAATCAGCGGGGGTGCTGACCGGGCTGTAATAAACTCCATAATCAAAACAAATTTGGCAGTCTGTCACTCCCCAGCCATATAAGCCCTGCTCCATTCCATAACGCACACCCTCCATGACGGCATTTTGAAAACTTTGGTTTAAATAGCCGAGAGATACCTCGCTTTTATATTGTGTTCCGCTTCCAACAGGAAGCGGTGTTACAGTCAAACCAATAGATGCCCAAAACGGATTCGGCGGCACTTCAATATGAATCGTGTAGCTCGCTTTTTTTTGCGGTCTTTCCAGATAAATAACCGAAGGCTCTTTCATAGCCACGCCCACATGATATTTTTCTTCTAATAGCGAACAAATAACTTCTAACTGTACTTTTCCCAAAAAAGATAATATAATCTCATGTGTAACAGTATCAATGTCAAAATGCAAAAGAGGGTCTGTATCAGCAATCTCTGTGAGGGCATTTAACAGGGCTTCCCTTTGCTCCGGCTTTTGCGGCTCTACCGTTGTCCGAAGTAATGGCATGGGATTATCAATCCGTGTTTTGTGAGGCAGGAGTTTTTCATTTCCCAGAATGTCGTTCAGTTTCAAAGTATCATCAGCTAAAATAACAATTTCTCCCGGACAGGCATGGTCAGCCGGGACGATTTCACCATTTGACGGAATACACATTTCTGTAATCTTTATTTTTTCCTTTTTTGACAGCAGCAGGGTATCCCGTAAATGGAGCGTCCCATGATACAGGCGTAAATAAGAAAGCCGTTTTTTCCGCTCTGTATACTCAACCTTAAAAACATATCCACATAATTCAGACTGAATATCGTCTGTTTCTGTAATGAAAGTTTCTGTAATCGCTTCAATCAGTTTTTCTGTTCCTAAATTGTCTTTTGCACTCCCATGATAAACAGGAAACAAAGAGCAGCATCTGGTTCTTTTGCACTTTTCATATTGTAATTCCTGTATATCCAAAGAATCCTCTGCAACATATCGTTCTAATAGTTCATCGCTTCCGGAAATAATCATATCCCATTTGTCCAAATCAGAAATATCGGTCATGGTTATCTTTGGCGACAGGGAAACCTCCTGCATGACAATCATATCACTGGTAAGTTTATCTTTAATGCTTTGGTAAACACGCCGCAGGTCGATCCCATTTTGGTCTATCTTATTTATAAAGATAATTGTCGGAATGTCCATTTTCTGAAGCGCATGGAATAATATACGGGTTTGTGCCTGTACGCCGTCTTTTGCCGAAATGACTAAAACAGCTCCGTCAAGGACAGATAAAGAGCGGTATGCTTCGGTTAAAAAATCCATATGACCGGGAGTGTCCACGATATTGATTTTATAATCATTCCAGCAAAAAGAAGTAACCGCTGTCTGAATGGTAATTCCGCGCTGCCGTTCCAAAATCATAGTGTCTGTTCTTGTAGTTCCTTTATCCACGTTTCCTTGTTCCGCAATCGCTCCACTGGTGTACAGCAGGCTTTCCGTCAATGTTGTTTTTCCTGCGTCTACATGGGCGAGAATTCCAATATTGATTATTTTCATGTGATTGTCCTCCTTTTACAGCCCCAAAAGGGCATAAAAATCCCCAGCAGTAAAATACTTTTACCACTGGGGATTATAATTTGCGGACATACACATATACAGCATACACCTGTTTGTGATTGCTGTTTTTGGGGATATGTCAAAATTGATAAGGCAAAAGTATTCTTAAATTGGGTACAAAAAACTAAGCCCCTACAAAAGGAGCTATCATAATCCTTTGTTCCCACTATTTGATTATAGTTTTATTTAAGAATACCTTGCCGCATATTTTTTACTCCTTTTCTGGATTAAATCATTGTATCACATCAGTTTTAGGAAAGCAAGTACCTAAAAGAAATTTTTCTTCCCCTTATATGTAACAATCATACCGGCTTCCTAGCGTTCAGAATGTTTTCTGCTGTCTGCTGTGGTGTTTGGTTGGAATTGTCCAACCAAAAGCCGATCCGTGGTGTTGTCTGCATAAATGTATCGTATAAGGTTTCAACCGTAAAGCCGGAATAGCCTGTTTTCTCCCTGTATCGTTCCCTTCCTTTTATTGTTTCCACATCTGGACAAAGAACGACAACCTCAACAGGGTATTTATGCAGATAATTTATCATTCGGTTTAATTCATCACCGTAGTAGTTATCTTGGATCACTACAGAAAAGCCGTTGTCAAAGTATGACCTTGCCGCATCAGCAGTCAATTTGTATCGAAGGTACAGCTGGCGGACTGCTTCCGCTGATGGGGTAGCTGACATATTTTCTCTGCCTGAAATAATCATTTTTCGGAACACATCACCACGAAGATGGACGCATTTTTCTATTGATTTTGCCAGTAAATCGGAAACTGTAGATTTTCCAGAAGCCATTAAGCCTGTAATGAGATAAATTTTTTGTTTCATTTCACTTCCTCCGGCACAAAAAATATGTACATGTAACTAATTCAACACATTTATAATTTGAATAGG
>DXUR01000428.1 GCA_019417795.1 Clostridiales bacterium
GACCCAGGAAGGTGAGGCTCTGCTGCAATTCAATCAACGCATTCATGTCAGTCATAGTAGGTTCCTCCTCAATTTACCACGTCATAATAATTTGTACTCAGATCCAGGGGGCGGAAGGGCTTTCCGCCGTCCTGGTAGAACTTATTGAAATACTCCAGACATTGCAGACGCAGGTCGTGGACGTAGCAGCCCAACAGGTTCAGCGCAAAGTTCAGCGCATTGCCCGCCGCCGATATGATGATGAAAATGACGATATTCCCGGGAATGGCACCCAGCGTATTGAACACCTGAGCAATGACCGAGCCCGCCAGCATCAGGGCCATCAGACGGGAGTAAGAGAGGATGTCTCCGAAATACCCGGTGATGTGATTGTACAGAGAACCGAAGATCCCGGTAATTTTGCCGAAGCCCTTGTTGGTCAGCACCGGTCCAAGGACCACCATGGCAAGGCCAACATAGAGGACCACGCTGGTCATGCCGGCGGCCATAAGGCCGATCCCGGCAAACACGACCCACCAGGTCAGCTCTTCCCATACGGCGTCCATCACCTGACCGTTTTTCAGCTTCCGCACGAAGCTGATGGCCATACCGGTGATGATCTGCACCATGCCAAGTGCCATGGCTCCGATGAGGATCATCAGGGTATCATCCAAGGGCGTGAACAGAGCCGGTAGAGTGAAATCGCCGCCGGTGGTGAGCTTGACCACCTGGGTCAGGAAGTCTCCGAAGAAGCCGCCGGTGAGAGCGCCCATGATAAAGGTGCTGATGCCGCAGAGGGTCATCAGTCCGAACAGGTTCCCCGCCGTGCCCTTGGGCGCGTACTTTTTGCTGATGAGGAATCCCGCCAGGAACATCAGCAGGCCGTAGCCCATATCCGCCATCATGATACCGTAGAACAGGATGAAAAACGGTGCCATCAGGGGGTTGGGGTCCACATTGTCGTATCTGGGGAGGGAGTACATCTCCGTCACCATGTTCAAAGGTTTCGTGAGCCAGTTGTTTTTCAGCTGCACCGGCACGTCGGGGATCTCCTCCTCCGTGGGGTCCAGCGCTTCCCAGGCGCAGCCCTTTTCAGTCAGGAACGCGCCTACCGCCTTTTCCTGCTCCGCCGGGACCCAGCCCTGGAAATACAGCACCGTTTCATCCGTCAGGACGCTCTCGGCGCACTGCTCCTTGGCTGCCTCGGCCCGGAGCCGGTCGGCGTAGATCCGAAGGGCGTCCCGGTTTTCCGCACTGGCCGCGATGGCGGCAGCGGCGTCATCCTGAGTCTTTTTGTTTGCCTCCAGCTCCCGTTCCAGAGAACGGATATTCTCCGCCGCCGTTCCGGTCATTCCCTGGAAAGTCACCGCGCTGAAGCCGAAGGGCCGCAGCAGCTCCTGTGTTTTCTCCTCATCGCCGCGGTGGACGATCACAAGCAGATACTTCTGTAATTTGTCGGCGCTGATCTCATACAGCTCCGCCGCCAAGCCCTCCGCTTCCATCTGAACGCGGATGGCGCCCACATCCGTCTGACCGGGGCAGACCCCCAGACGGAAGATGGTGTGAGCGGTGCCGGATCGCTCCAGCGGAAGGTCCAGCGATTCCCACGGCTTCAGGGCGGCAGCGCGGCTCTCCAGCCGTCCAGCCTCGCTCTGGGCCTTGGTCAGGATCCCCAACTGCTCCCGCACCGCGTCACAGGCTGCCTGAGCCTTTTCCGCAGCGCCGGCATCCAGGAATTCCGCTTCCGTGATGGGATGGCGTTTGATGAACATGCCGTCCTTCAACTTGGCGTACTGTTTGATGGCGTCCAGCGCTGTGTTGACGTCGGTGAGCTGTCCCTTACACTCGGCAAGAGACGAGCCGCTCCGCTGAAACAGCGACGCCCATTGGGGGTCCGCAAGGACCTCCCCGGGTTCGCTGATCTCCACACAGCCCAGGTGCAGCAGTCCTTTCAGAAGTTCTTCCCTGCGATCTGCCATTGCAATAACATGGAGCTTTTTCATTTTGACAATGGCCATCTCAGTGTTTCACTACCCTTTCTACAATAAACTCGGCGGTCTCATCCAAATGCTGTTCCGCCTGCTCGCGCTGGCGCCGGCTCTCCGCCTCCGCCTTCTGCGCGATCTCCTGGGCCCGCAGCGCCGCCCGTTCCTCTGCCTGCCGCAGCAGGTCCTTGCCCTGTTCCGCCGCATCGGACCGCACCTTCTTTAAAAGCTCCGTGCCGTTCCGCTCGGCGTCCAGGATCAACTGGCGCGCCTCCGCCTCTGCGGCGGCTCTGCTCTGCTTGTTGGCCTGTTCCGTTTCCGTGACTTGTCTGATCGCCTCTATGGACATCTCTCGTTCACCCTCCTTCCTGCAAAGTGCTACAGCAAATACCCGAAAATACTATCTGCCGGAAACCTTCCAGAAGAATAGATTTTCTAAATTTTCGGCTTTTCCCTCAAACCGATGCTGTTTTTTCCTCATTCATTGTTACGTTTACCAGTATAGGAGATTATTTCCAAGAAAACAAGAAAACAAAATTAAATTCTGGCACTTTCCCCTTTTTGTACAAGAACCGCCCGGCTCAACCACCATATTTCTTGGTACTTTGGATATTACTTTTTCTAACTTTTTATGCTACAATGAACCGGACAGGAGAAAGTGCTTCTGTCTTTTTCTTTTTTGCCCGTCTTTTTGTCAATTTCACCAGATGTCCTTTTGTCCTCCCTACGTTTGTTTGTTATATATCAATCAATTTTGTCTGCATCGTGTTAAAAAAATCACAGGAGTGGAAGTTCACCCCTGTGATTTTTTTAACAACATTTTGTTACTTTTTGTCACTTTTTGCATCAGTACCCTTTTCCAGAGCCGATGCCAGCCGATCCAGTTCCACGCCGGTCTGATCCATGGTCCTGGGAAGCTGTGCCAGCGTGACTTCCATTTTCCGCAGTTCCGCCGTCATGTGGCTGGAAGCCGTCTCAAATGTGCTCATCAAAATCTGGTACTGCTGCCGGAAGAGGTCCAGCGCCTTGTGCATCTGTCCCGCCGTGTGCTCCTCCAGCTCTGCTGCCCGCTGCCGGGCCTCGCACTCGATAGCCCCCACCTGACCGCGCAGCATGACATGGGCCTCAGCGTCCGGACGCAGCGCCTCCACCTGTTCCTTTAACTGGGCATTCTCTTTCTCCAGCGGCGCAAGACGCGCCATCTCTGCTGAAAGTTCTTCTCTGGCCTTGGTGAGTTCCTGAACCTGAGTCCTCAGTTCGTCTGCTTCCTTCTCCAAGCAGTCTGCTTTTTCCTGTAAAGCGTCCCGTTCTTCCCGGAGTTTTTCCGTCTCCTGTGAGAGCTGCTCGATATAGCGGGCAACATCTTCCTTGTCAAATCCTCCGAACGCCACACTCCTGATTGCGCTTCGCTCCATATCAACACCGCATTTCCGCGTTTTCCGCTGTATTTTTCAGATATTATAGCAAGTTTTCTGTTGATTTACAAGGCCCACAAAAAAGTGAAAATTTTTTTTAAAAAACTCTTGCATTTTCGTTTTGGGTATGCTATTATAAACAAGCTGTTTGGAGCAAGGCAGTACGCGCCGTTAGCTCAGCTGGATAGAGCGTCTGGCTACGGACCAGAAGGCCGGGGGTTCGAATCCCTCACGGCGTACCAAAAGTCCTCG
>DXUR01000429.1 GCA_019417795.1 Clostridiales bacterium
TAAGGGCGGCGAAAATAATTCAAATTTAGAAAGGAGCTAATACCAATCCCGGTAAGCCGGGTTTCTACAAGATTGATAAGTGTAGAGTAAAGCCGTCTGTTACAGCGTGAAAGCCATCTGGCCGGTAGCAAGGGAGGATTAGACGGTTGACCTCAGCCGAGATGGTTGTGGTCGGTATGAAGCACATCGTTTGTTTTTCTGGCGGTCACTCCTCTGCGATTGCCGCCGTAGAAGTAGTTAGAAAGTTCGGAGCAGAGGACACGATCTTGCTCAATCATGATTTGTGTCCTCGAACCGAAGACGCTGATATCAAGCGTTTCAAAAAACAGGTTTCGGATTATCTGGGCGTTCCCATTACTTACGCCAATATGCCCGGATGGGATATTAAGGATCAGTTCGACGTGTGTATGGAAATCAAGGCGTTTAAGGCTGGCGCTCAGTCCACCGCCTTTTGCACCAACAGACTGAAAACCGAACCTTTTCATAAATGGCTGTCCGAACACTATCCCGCAAATCCTCCCGAAGTAAGGGACGATATCTCATTAGTCTATGGCTTTGACGCCAATGAACAGCACCGTATTCGGCGCAGAGTTGGCATTATGGCCGCGATGGGGTACCAAACAGAGTACCCTTTGACATGGGAGGTACGTACTATCCATGACATCGAGGAGGTTGGGATCGAGCGTCCGAAGACCTACAGCATTTTCAATCATGCAAATTGTACCGGGTGTTTGAAAGCCGGCAAACAACATTGGTTTGTTGTTTATTGCCTCTATCCTGAAATATGGGAAAAGGCGAAGCTGGCCGAAGACACAATCGGGTACAGTATTCTCAAACAAGGCTATCTTTCAGACTTTGAGACGGAATTTGCCAAGCTCAAAGAAAAGGCGTTGCCGCCCACTGAAAAAGCCAAACCTCAAACATTTTGGGCCGCTGCACGAAAGCTCATCAAGGACGACGATGATCTACCGTGTGAGTGCTCATTTTAAGGAGTTGTTTAAGATGAAGATTCTTGTAATAGTGGATATGCAAAACGATTTCATCAATGGTGCGCTCGGAACCCCGGAGGCGCAGGCTGTTGTTGGAGATGTCGCCAAAAAGATTTCCGGCTTTGACGGAGACCTGATTTGCATTACCAAGGACACCCATCGTTCTGCCGACTACCTGAAAACCCAAGAAGGTCAGCTGCTTCCTGTCGAGCACTGCATTGAGGGGACTCACGGCTGGCGGCTCGACGATATCATTGCCACGGCCATTAGTCATGCGGCTATCGACGCGGGGAAAAGCGTATCCGTATTCCAGAAGGATACGTTTGGCTCTGTAGAGCTGGGCGATTATCTGGTAGAACTTTCTGCCAGAATGAAGCAGTGTATTGAAGAGATCGTTTTCGTTGGACTCTGCACCGACATTTGCGTTATCTCTAACGCACTGCTCGTCAAAGTGTTTCTGCCTGAGACGAAAATCACCGTTGACGCTGCCTGCTGCGCCGGCGTTACCCCGGCGAGCCACAACAATGCTCTGGCTGCTATGAAAGCGTGCCAGATCAATGTGGAGAACTGGGAGGTCTGAAATGATTTTTGTTGACGATAGAAGGATCGACTTCGCCAGTTTTCCCGACGGTACATCTTCGATTCGCATTGCTCCCAAGCTGGACTTCACGTTTTTCGCCATGGGTAAGTCCGCTTATTTCATCCGGTGGATGTACGACAATGATGCCGAGTGTATGCAGCTCTGGTATTTGGTGAAGCACCTCAAGAGTGCTGGCAACCCGCTCCTCTATCTGGAGATGCCGTATATCCCCAACGCCCGTATGGACAGGGTAAAGAACCGCGATGAGGTGTTCACGCTCAAGTGGTTTGCTGAGTTTATCAATTCGCTTGGGTTCGAGTCTGTCAAAGTTCTCGACCCTCACTCTAATGTGGCTATGGCACTGATTGACCGGGCTGAGGCTATGGATGTGAAGCATTACATCGACTATGCAATTCAGTGGATGGTCAGCCAGGGTTTGAATCCTCTGCTGTGCTACCCGGATGAAGGTGCTGCCAAACGATACTCTGAGCTTCTTCCTATGGAGTATGTTTTTTGCATTAAACATCGTGACTGGCGCACCGGCAAAATTGAGCGGCTGGAACTGACAGAGCCTGAGAAAGTCAACGGCAGAAATATTCTGATCGTGGACGATATCTGCTCTCGCGGTGGGACATTCACCCATACTGCCAAAGCTCTGAAAGAAGCCGGCACAGAGGAAGTCATGCTCTATGTTACCCACTGTGAGAACACGATCCTGAAAGGCACTGTGCTGACAGATGGTCTTATCTCTCGTGTATTCACCACTGATAGCATCCTCCGTGTTGATCACGAGAAGATCTCCATTTGCAGATGATTATGAAAAGAGGGTAAAACAATGATTTCATACAGTCCTTTGCTCTGTTTGGACTTCTACAAGACTGCCCATGCAGAGCAGTACCCCGCAACACTGACCAAGATGGTGTCTTATTACACCCCGCGCATGACACGGCTGGCTGATACCGAGAAGGTCACAATGTTCGGTCTTCAGGCATTTATCCAGGAGTATTTGATCGAGGCATTCAATACTCACTTCTTTGATCGCTCATTGGATGAGGTGCTTGCCGAATACAAGCGGGTGCTGAATAACACCATCGGCACGGACGGCGTTGGTGTGGAGCGTTTGACGGCGCTTCATAAGTTGGGGTATCTGCCTCTGGAAATCCGGGCTGTGCCGGAAGGAACCCGTACCAATATTCATGTTCCGCAAATTGAGATCTCGAATACCAACCCCAACTTTGTGTGGTTGGTCAACTCTATCGAAACAATGCTGTCATGTACCATGTGGCATACTAAGGATGAGATTGTCCAGTGGATTCGTTCCTACTTTGAAAGTAACGGCCCTGGCTGTGATGCGGTGGTCGGTATTTCTGGTGGTAAAGATTCCAGCGTTGTCGCCGCTCTTTGCGTAGAGGCACTGGGCAAAGAGCGTGTAGTGGGTGTTATGATGCCGAATGGAGAACAGCCCGATCTGGACGATAGCAAGCAGCTGATCGAATTTCTGGGTATCAGATACGCCTATACCGATATCTCCAAAGCAGTGTCTGCGGTAAGTGATCAAGTCGCGCTCAATATGAACGTCAGCGATCAGACGAGGATAAACCTCCCTCCCCGTATCCGTATGGCGACCCTCTATGCTATTTCTCAGTCGTTGCCTCACGGCGGACGTGTTGCTAATACCTGCAACCGCTCTGAAGACTATGTGGGATACTCTACCAAGTTTGGCGATAGCGCCGGCGATTTTAGCCCGCTCGCTAATCTGATGGTGCATGAAGTCATCCAGATTGGGTACGAGCTTCTTCTGCCTATCAACCTGATAAGCAAGATCCCTTCCGATGGGCTGTGTGGAAAAACTGATGAGGATAATCTTGGATTTACCTATGCTCACCTGGACGCTTACATCATGTATGGCACCAGTGGAATTGAGGAAATCGACAAGAAGATTGCCTCTATGCACGATCACAACCTTCACAAGCTCAATCCTATGCCTGCCTACGGAACGACAATTTTTTAATAGGCGGTGAGAAAATGGAAGAGCGTACTTATTTGAGCGGCACCAG
>DXUR01000043.1 GCA_019417795.1 Clostridiales bacterium
CATCCTCGATACATTTCACGCTGCCGTCAGCGAACTTCTCATAATGCAAATTATCCTCACCGACAAAGATAACGGAATCGTTCTTGATATCCTTGGGCTTGAGCTTGCCCTCCTTGACCATCTGTTGCTTCTGCTGGCGAATACGCTCCAACAACACGGATGCAGGTTCGTCATCTGGGTCTTGTGGCACCAACTTGCCTCGGATAGCGAGGTCAAGGATTTTTTGCCGTAATGCTTTCGTATCAATCACAGGTCTATCCCTCCGAGGATCTCTTGCAGTTTTGCTACGGCATCCGTAATTGCCGCTGACTTGCTCTGCATATCATTAAGGATTTCCGTAATGGTGCGGTCATCTTTCTCGCCGAGATCAAGCCACTTGAAATCAAGCTTCAACTGATCGCGCGAATACACTTCTTCCTCGGTAAACTTTCTCCACCTGCCATTCGGGTTTTCTTCAGAATATGTTTGTACCCGATCCTGAATATGTCCGGAGCAATAGCTGGCGACGAAATCATCAAGGTTTTCGCGAGTCATCGGCTTAGTTGCCAGCGTATGCTTTATGCCGGTACGGTAGTCATACACCCAAATATCCTTTGTGGGGGTTCCCTTATCAAAGAACAGCACATTCGTTTTCACACCGTTTGCGTAGAAAATACCGGTTGGCAGGCGAAGAATTGTATGCAGGTTAAAGTCTTTCAGAAGTTTTTCGCGCACTTTTGCCGTTGCTCCGCCGTCAGTAAGGACATTATCCGGAAGGACAACACCGACGCGTCCTTTATTCTTAACAATCGACATGATATGCTGCAAGAAATTGACCTGGTTGTCCGAAGTCTTTACAAATTCGGGACGATTGGCATACACCTCAACGCTGCCCTGCGGTCTGACTCCAAAGGGAGGATTGGCCAAGATAACATTGAACATTTTGTCAGACTTGTCAATCAACGAGTCCTGACACACAATGGGGCTTTTTGCCGTACCTATATCGTGCAGATAGAGGTTCATGGATGCGAGCGTTACAACCAATGGCGTATTGTCAGCGCCGAAGAAAGCCCTATTTTTTAGAAAATTCTGTTTCTCAATCTCGCGGCTCTGGGGCTTCATGTGTTCAAAAGCGGCAAGGAGAAAACCACCCGTACCGCAAGCCGGGTCAGCAACAGTTTCGGTGATTTGGGGGTCAACCACATCAACAATGGTTTTAATGAGCGCACGGGGAGTGAAATATTGACCGGCTCCGCTTTTCTTATCCTGTCCGTTCTTTTCAAGGATGGATTCGTAGATAGCGCCCTTGAAATCGCCCTCCATCATATACCAGTTCTCGCCGTTGACCATTTCGATGACTTTGGCGAGCATTACAGGACGGTCGATTTTGTTGGATGCTTTCGTGAAGATAGTTCCGATCAAACCAGTGTCTTTGGAAAGTTCTTTCAGGATTTCCTCATATTTATCAACTAAGTCCGTTCCGTTGAGCTCAACTAAATCTTCCCACTTGTAACCTTCAGGGATGGCGCTACCGAGCCCCAATTCTTCCTTTTCGCTGTCCATCTTAAGAAAAAGAATATATGTGAGCTGCGTGATGTAGTCGGTGAAACCGACGCCCGCCGCCGCGAGAACACCTGCGATATCCCATACTTTTTTCAGCAGGGTGCTTTCGTTTTTTGCCTGTGTAATACTTGCCATTTTAAGCCACCTTCAAAATAAATCTTGATAATGTTTGCAGTTCTAATGCAAAACTCTTGCCAAAACACCCAATGCCTTTACGCCAAAGGTCGGTATCAATACTGTTAAGCTCCAATACCGTAAATGCGCCGTCGCTGACAATATAATCAGTAATCTGCTTCATAACTATTACCTGCTCATCCGTCAAAGACCGCTGCATTTGACCGCAATATAAGTTGAAGCGCTGAGAGCATCCTGTATACAGGCTCGAAAGAGTTGGATTTTTTCTGAAAGCATATCGAACAAGCTGAATCAAATGCGTCAGCGCATTGACATTCTGCTTGGTATCCAGCTGCTCAACGTTACCGTCGACATCAAGAATTTTATAGTTATTCCAGATGTAATACGGCGTGAACAACCGGTTTTCAGAAATGAGCTTATCCTTCAAGTCGCAAAGCATATCATGGGTTATAACGACATTTTCCGAATTGTAGATAATACGCAGAGCCTCAACAGAGTCCTTGTTATCGTTTAGATACTTTTCAAAGCTCTCAATAAATGTCCTTGCGGTTTCTTTTGAAAAGCCGGCATAGATTACCTCGTCTGGACCCGGAACTATGATGATGTAGCCTTTTTGCATTTCAAGCAACTTTTTCCTTGCGCTGATATTACTGATAAGGCAAGAAATCAGCGCTTTTCTCTCACTGTTCGGCTCAGAGATGCCCGTATATGGCGGAAGTACACTATTTTCTATTGCTTCATTGATGCTGTTTGCTAAAGTTCGCGGCGCAAATCCAAATGTCACAACGAAATAGTCAAGATGCTTGCCGAATAGAGGATTATCCTCATATCTGTGGTTAATCGTCGAACAATAATCGCGAAGCAGCTCCAAATTTCCATCTGTTACTTCGCCGTGTGCGAGGTGTTCCAACAGATGCTCAAGTGTCAATACTTTGATTTTTGGGCCGTCCCCGCCCGGCTTCGGAATCGTTTTATCAGACTCGGTTACACCTACCGCGTCAACGATGTAGTAGCACTCCTTTGTTTCCGCATTCGGAGTAATCTCCTTGAGTTTATCATCGTTGATGGTTCGACAGCCACGGCCTTTCATCTGTGTATAGAGGATGTCGGACTTAACATCATTCATAAATAGAACGACTTCCAGCGGTCTGACATCCGTGCCTGTTGCGACGAGCGTTACGGTAACAGCAATGCGGAAATCCTTTTCAATTCTGAGATCACGAATCAGATCGTTTGGGTTATCCACGGAGTATGTAATCTTCTGTACAAAGCGCTCTGGCACTTTGCCGCTGGGAAACTTATCGCCGAATACCTTTTTAGCTTCGTTTACAATTTCCGTCGCGTGGTTGTCATCCTTTGCAAAAATGAGTGTCTTGGGAATGTATTCCCATTTCTCAGCTCTGTCCGGGTATAGATCGGTGTATATGGCATCCCTGTACGCAGCAAGGACAGTTTCTATCTGCTTAGGATTTGTTATAGAGCGATCAAGTTGAGTAGGCGAAAAGTCAAGTCTTTCAGTTGCAGTGCGTTCAACCTTGACCCCGGTTTTCTTTGATTTTTCCGTAATTGTGTCGCCAGCGTTTATTGTTCCGCCATGCACGGTAACATTGGTAGAAATACGGTATACACGAGCAGGTACATTTACGCCATCAATCACGGATTCATTGTAAGTATACTTTTCTACTATATTATTATCAAAAAACGCATACGCTTCGGGAGTGGGCGTCGCTGTCAATCCGAGTATTTTGGCGTCTTTGAAATAATCGAGGACCGCTCTCCATTTTCCGTAAATCGAGCGGTGGCACTCATCGATCACAATGAACTGAAAATAATCTGGCGGCAGAAGTAGCTTGCCATCCAACGAGACTGTTTCCTTCAATGCCTTTTCATTATCCCGCTGCGAAAATTCATCTTCACGGTCTTCGTCTGTTTCATCAGGGATGGCTTGTCCGGTAAGTACCGCAAAAAGTTTTTGAATCGTGGATATGACCACATCGCCTTTAATATCTTCTGCCTTTTTCAGACGGTTAATCCGATAAAGTTCACTCAGAGCCTTGCCGTCCTCCGTCCTGTCAAATAGACTGAATTCAGACTCGGCCTGGCGAGCAAGGTTATTTCTATCAACAAGAAATAACACGCGTTTCGTTGGAGTATAATTCAGCAGGCGATAGGAGGCAAGACACGCAAGATATGTTTTACCAGCGCCGGTAGCGAGGATAGACAAAGCTTTCTTCTTTCCGACTTTCAGTGAAGCCTCAAGGTTAGCCTCGGCATCGTACTGACAATCGCGTAAGCCTCTTTTCGCAAGCCTCGGTAAAGCGCCATATTCAGATTTCTTGCCGATGATCTGGAGCATCTTTTTCGGAGAGTGCATGGCTGGCAGCTCAATATAATCCCCATCAGGATCGGTCAGCATATTCTTGAAATATATTTTATTTCCATTCGCAAGATATACCAGAGGAATCTGCTTGTCGACCCAAAGACCGTACCAACCCTGGGGATGGGAAGAATAACCCTCTGCTTGGTTTTCCACATCATCTGCAAGGGGATTTTCTTCACGCTTTGCCTCTACAACTGCGATTGCTTTGTCATCGACAAAAAGCAGGTAATCGCTTTCCGTATTGCCCTGCATGAGAGCCTCTTTTACGGCGGCAGCGCTCTTTGGAACATATTCGTTACGAGCAACAATACCCCATCCCGCCTCAGATAACTGCTTATCTATTCTTACTCGTGCTCTTTCTTCGGGTAACATAAACACTGACCTCCTGTTTCCTGATAATAAGGATTATCAGAAGTTGGCGGGCAAAATCAATCAAGATCCTCCGCAAAAAAGTCGCTGTCAATTCTTTTAATTTCGTATGTAGCTTCCGTAGACACACCCAAATTATATTCGATCATCAATTTTGCCAGCGCAGTGCCATCAACAAGCACAACCTTTGTGGTATGTTGCTTCTCTGCATATTGACATGCTTCTTTCGTGAACTTAGCCGTCGTAATGAACAATCCTTTGGAAGCACCCTGCCCCGCCAGCGCACCAACGAATTTCTGAATCTCAGGTCTGCCAACGGTTTTGTCATAATCCCAACGCTTCGCCTGAATATAAATCAAGCTGAAGCCAAGTTTGTCTTCACGGATGATGCCATCAATGCCTTCATCACCGGTTTGCCCTATGACCGTGCCGGCATTGTCCACCGAGCCACCATATCCCATTTGCATCAACAGTTTGACGACCAGATGTTCAAAGAAAGCAGGCGGTTGCTTCATTACTTCACTCAAGAGATCATCTGCCAGAGTGGTATTGATCTGCTGAAAGGCTTCATCCAAAACATCCTGCGGTGTTTTACCGGACACCTTTGCCGTGGGTGTCGAAAGTGTTGTTTCTTCATTATTGTTCGGAGAAATAAACTTTCTAAATGACTCAAAGCGCTGGAGATAAAGGTTATCGATTTGAGGAGGATTTTCATTGAGGACTTGTCTTCCTGCTGGCGTAATCACATAAATACCTCGTGACGGACTTTGCACAAGGCCTGCCTTTTTCAGATATGTCCTTGTCCAGCCAATACGGTTATCAAAAAGCTGCTGCTTCCCACTTGGCAGCATCTCTGCCCGCTCCTTTTCGGACACCGAGAAAACACCTGCAACTGTATCTTTTACCTCTTTTGATCTGTGCGGCTGGCCATCTGCCAAGCAATCAAGGAAGGCACGATACATCTCATCATATTTGGGAATTGGCATCTGACACTCTCCTTACGCTTTCAGCTTATAGGTTCTATTTCGATTTCCGCCTTCGGCTATGACAATATCCTCCGCGGTCAGTTCAGAGAGGAGTTTCTTGGCTCGTGTACTCTTGACTCCAAGGAGCTCTGCAATATCGGCACTTCTGGCCGAAATATGATCAGTAAGGTAGGCGATGATTTCTTCTTTCTGTCGCGCAGATTTTATCGTCGCTTTTTTATCGCCACTTTTTATCGTCGCTTTTTTATTGTCTCCCTTGGAGAATAAAAGCGTTAATGCTGTCCGCTCCGGCTCGAGTTGCTCTGTAATCTCCGGAGTTGTCCAATTCTGCTCACGCCAGACGCGGAAGATATTCGGAATACCGCTCCCTGCGCGCTCACCGATATCAATCAGGTTGAACATCTTCAGCATCGTTCCATTACGAGGATCAGATACACCGCCGCTCTTCGCTGCATCAATTTCAATGCGGAAGCTGCCTGGGTTAGACATCGTAATGCTGTTACGCTTTTTGACGATGACCAGCCCCTGTCTGCCGTAATAATCGGCATTCACTAAACAGTTGGCCAGTGCTTCACGCAGAGCCTGATGCACCGGGGTATCATCTACACGAGTACCTCCGTCCATTTTGAATGGAACTTTGATATCCTGAATCAGTTTGTTGTAGACCCTGAAATAGAAGTCGTACACATTGCCGCTCCAGTCGCCGGATGAGGAAATAATCCGGTCGGTCCATCGCGTGTCGGCGTCATACTGCTCCTGGTAATCCAGAAAGTAAGCGTTGAATTCCCGCACAATGTCATATTCGTTACCGAACATGAGAAGTCCGGCAGAAGTGGGATGCTTCTTTCCGTCAGAGCCGATACCGACAGCACCCAGCTTCAGGAGGAAATCTTCATCCTCCAAGGCTTCCCACACATGGCCGGGGCGGGAGAGGCGCATTCTCTGGCGATAACTGCGGATGCTTTCTCTGTTGAACACCGTCAAGTCCATTTCGTTCAGAATGAGCATGTCTTGCGTTTTCACGGATGCGTCGCGCACCATAGCCTGATATTCTTCCTTGGTGCAGCGGTAGTCGCCCTCACCGTTGCGGCGATAGGTACAGAGGGGATTGCCGTCCACATACACCGGTTTATAGGAGCGTTCCGCGCGGGGAACATTGATGACCACAATGTGGTCGCCATCCACCTCCTGGACAAATACATCCTTGGAGGACAGGACATTCACGCTGGTCTTATTGGGGTTATTGACGATATCCCAGAGCTCCTTAATGAGTCTGTCAGGGTCGGGCAGATCTACCGTGTGCAGGGATTTATCCGCCCATTCTTCCACGCCCAACAGGATAATGCCGCCGTGGGTATTGGCGAAGGCGGAATAGGTTTCCCAAATACTCTTGGGCAGACCGCCAAGAGCTTTCTTGGCCTCGATGCGGTTGTTCTCCCGATACTGCTCGATTTTGGAAAAGTCAATCATGGTTTTCCTCCTTTACGAGCTCTATGATATCGCAGAAGTCGCAATCCAGCACAGTGCAGATCTTCGTCAGAATCTCTGTGCTGACATGCTGGTTCTTGCCCAGCTTGGCAAGGGCGGTTGTAGACATACCGGTAGCCAGACGCAGATCCTTCTTTTTCATATTTTTATCGATTAGGAGCTTCCAGAGCTTATTATAACAAATCGTCATCGTAACACCTCGTGTCAGAGTATATACTAATACAGGTTAATTCTAACACAACAGCTTCAATTTGTCTATTGAAAATCCAGTTTTCAGATCTGAACTCCCATTTTCAAGTGCAGATTTCAAATCAAGCCAATATGCAAAAGGCCGCAGAAGCGTCCGGGTTCGCTCCTGCGGTTATTTCATTGTTTATGCGGCGCAATTTTTGAGGTCAGCCCATGGTGCCAATTTTGTTGCCGTTCTCGTACATATCCTCGGCGTACTCGACATGATTGGGGCCTTCGCTTTGTATCCAGCCGAAGCCGGGGACATAGACCATATCCGCCAGTTCGTTATCGTTAGCTATTGGCTCCGGTGCCGATTTAGGTTCAGGTTGCGTGGGCTGTACCGGGATGGAATCTGTCTGCGTAGGAGGTACATATTCTTGTTCTGCCTCGGCTTCATCTTCTATTTCCGGTACAGGGATGGGCAACTCCTCGGTGGCTACTTCCAGGGCTGATTCATCTTCCGGCATTTCCGTTTCTTTCTTTTCTGTTACCACTGGCAGCACCGGTTTCTCTGCTTCCGGAAGCGTCGGCTGTGGAGCGATCACGGCGGCCGTTTCGCTCAGCGTGGGTGTTTCCCCGACCTTTTCGGTCTGTGGCCACACAGCGGCACACAGGGCGAGACAGGCGGTGAATGCAGCGGCAATGATGATTCTATTTTTCATTCTGTTTCCTCCTCTTTGAATGTAAAACGATTGAGTTCTGCGGACAACTCACCTTTTGCGGAATATCTATCAGAATTTCAGAAGAGTATCCAGAACATTTGCCGCCTGCTGAAGCTCGCCCTGAGTGGCTTCGTTTGGTATATCTTCATCCTTTTGCACCTTGTGCGGCAGATAAGGTTCATAGTTCTGCCGGGTTATCGATGGCCGGTAATGTCCCAACATCCGCGCCAGTTCCTTGGTTTCCATGCCGTTCCGCAGAGATAGAACGGCGCAGGTGTGCCGGAGATCTGTGAATCGGATATGGTCAAGCCCCGCTTCTTTGATGATCTCATCGTGCATCCGGCGCACCATCTGCGGCGAGTAAGGTTTCAGCGTGGCCGGGTGCATAAACATGAGCGGACTGCTTGGGTGCTTGTCGTGTTCCCTGATTAGGAGGTCGATTACCTCTGGTGTCAGTGCTATCGTCCTCGTCTGGTGACCGTACTCCACCAGCTCTCGCCGTACCACCGCACGGTTTTCTGCGATGGTCAGCGTCCGATTTTCGATATCCAGGTCACTCCATTTCAGGGCGATGAGCTCGCCTTGGCGAATGCCTGTCGTCAGCGCCAACATGAACATGGGGAGGTAGCCCAATTGCTCGGCGGCGTCCAGATAGTCCTCCATCTCCAGAGGCGTCATGATATCTGCCTTCACCGTCGTGGATTTGCGGTAGTGGAACAACTTGGCAGGATTCTCTGTTATGAGGCCATCCCGGATGGCCTGGTCCAGACATTGCTGAAGCAGGCGGTGGATGTGCCGCATGGTTTCTTCGCCCAGGCCAGAGCTGCCGGGTCGATGATTGCCGAAGCGCCGCCGCTCCTCCAGAAATTCTCCGACCATCTCCGATGTCAATTCAGAGAGCGGTATATCTCCCAAGCCGGGGAGAATATGGTTTTTGAATACATAGTTGTGTGCCGCATAGGTGGTCGGCCTGCTTTGGTGCTTGTCGTAAGTTTCCTGCCAGAAACTGATGTATTCCCGGAGCGTCATATTCCCACCTCCATGCACCGGCGCTGCAAGTCTCGAAAGGCCACCCACGGGAGCTTTGCCTGTTTCAGAATCTTCTTGTGCAGATAGTAGAACTCGTGGAGCTGGTATGGCACACCGGTCTTGACATTGAGGAACACATGAGGCGATCCGGTTTCCGGTATCTGTTCCAGAAGGTGTACCGCCTTGTCATTGAGCGTCAGCAGACGCTGTCCTCTGAGGATGTACTTGTAGCGGACATGAAAATCGGCCCACGACAAGGTGATCAGTTCACATTGCCGCAGGCCGCTTGATAGTCCTGTATAGATGAGGGGAAGTACGCCGAGCTGCTCCGCTGCGTTCAGGTAACGCTGGAGCTGCCCCAATCGCAGAGGGGCTGCTTTGTATTCCTCTGCCTTTGGCTCCTGGCAGAGCCGTACCGGGTTGTAGGGAATGAGCTGGTCCTGTGCTGCTTCGTCCATACACCGGCGCAGGAGCAGGTGGACACACCAGACGCTTCTGGCGCTGAGTCCCTGACTTCGCAGGCTGTTGTAGAAATCGGTGATGGTCTGCCCTGTCAGGTCAGACAGCACCACACTTCCGATGCCGTGACAGATGTGACGGTAGATCAGATTACGATACCCGCCCTCGGTGTTGCCGTTCCACTTTTGTCGGTTAGCAGTGAACCAGTAGTCGCACCATTGCCCAACCGTCAGCTTGTTTTCTTTCTGCATATTATCGCCTCCTTTTGGCAAACGAACAATATCACAGAAAGCAGGAAATAGCTACTGGAAAGAACGGAATATTTACAGGAAAACAACTGTTCCGAATAGCACCTATATTACTCGGAATAATATAGTTGATTCTGTTCGGAACAGCGGTTATAATATTCTTGACGAACTGCAATGGAGGTGTTCCAATATGACGATCAAAGAAGCGGCTGCCGCTTGGGGCATTACTGAACGGCGGGTCAATGAGCTTTGCAAGACCGGACGTATCTCCGGCGCATATAAGGAGGGCAGGCAGTGGTTTATTCCGGACGGCACTCAAAAACCGATGGATAAGCGTGGCCGCCGGAGTGCTGTGAAGCCCGCAGAGTCATCCGTGCGCAAACCTTTGCCTATCGGTGTGTCTGATTACCGGGATGCCTGCAAGAACTACTACTATGTGGACAAGACCCTGATGATCAAGGAATTTCTGGATGAGCGCCCCAAGGTATCCCTGTTCACCCGTCCCAGACGTTTTGGCAAGACGCTTAACATGGACATGCTTCGCACATTCTTTGAAAAGACGGCCGAGGACACATCCGTTTACTTCAGAGACAAGAAAATCTGGTTCTGCGGAGAATCCTACCGTGTCCATCACAGAAAGTATCCTGTGATTTTTCTGACTTTTAAGGACGTGAAATATACTTCTTGGGAAGAAACCTATCAGACGCTCCAAAAGCTGATCGCGCAGGAATTCCGCCGTCACGATGAATTGGCCTCCAGTTCTGCGCTCAGTGATTACGAAAAAGAGGAATACTCCATTCTCGCAACAGAAGCTGCTGATGAAGTGGATTATCAAATGTCCCTGCGGACACTGACGCTGCTTCTCCATAAGCACCACGATGTTGCACCTATCGTCATCATTGACGAATACGATACTCCCATCCAGCAGGGACATGTGAACGGTTTCTATGATACTATCATTGGATTTATGCGCAATCTGTTTTCCGGCGGTCTGAAGGACAATCCGCATCTGAGCTATGGTTTCCTGACCGGCATCCTGCGTGTTGCAAAGGAGAGCATCTTCAGCGGCCTGAACAACCTGAAAATCAACTCCATCTTGGATGAACGTTATAGCGAGTATTTCGGTTTCACCTCGGACGAAGTGCGTGAGATGGCGGAATACTACAGCGCATCTGATAAGTATCAGGAGCTCTGCGATTGGTATGATGGTTACCGTTTTGGCAATACCGAGATTTTTAATCCCTGGTCTGTCATTGGATACTTCAACAATAACTGCCGTCCCAAAGCGTTCTGGCAGTCTACCGGAAGCAATGACATCATCCGCGAGGTGCTGGCTTCTGCAACGCCGGATATTATGGAGCGTCTGGAACTGTTGATGAAGGGCGAATCCTTCGTTACGCACATCGACACTGGCGTCATTTATCCGCAAATCCAGAATGATCCGTCCTCTGTTTACAGCTTCCTGCTTGTAGCAGGTTACTTGAAGGCAGTGAGCTGTGACCAGTCTTATGGCGAGGATTATATGTGCGAAGTGGCCCTGCCCAACAAAGAGATTTCTTTTGTCTACAGCAAGGAGATCCTCTCTCAGCTTGAGAATATTATTCCTCGTTCCGTTGCTGTTGCTATTCAGGAAGCTATCTACAAGGTAGATAGCGACTCACTGCAAAAAACCTTGGAGAAGTTTCTGCTCCAAACAATTAGTTTCCACGATGCTGCCGACGAAACATTTTACCATGGTCTGATATTGGGTATGTGCGCTGTGATGGACAACAGCTATCGCATTACCTCCAATCGCGAAGCTGGTGATGGACGATTTGATATTCAGATGCTTCCTTTGAATAAGCGGCTGCCTGGTATTCTGATTGAATTAAAGGCCGGGAAAGACCGCTCTGAAACACAGCTTGAAGACCTTGCTAATGTTGCCTTGCAACAGATTAACGACCGTGCATACAGCGTTGATTTGCAGGCAATGAATGTTACGTCGATTATAAAAATTGGCATTGCATTCTCTGGTAAAAGAACACGCATTGCTGCTGAAAGGCAGAACATCGAATAAATATCTTCGCTCAGCAGGCTGGCTATCATCCAAGTCAGCCTGCTGATTCTTTGTCATCGCGCTTATTTCTTTGTTTATGCGGCGCAGTTTCTGAGCTGCTCTCTGCAGCAAAAAACGCCCGCCACCAGGGCCTATCCCGGTCGGAAGCACTTTTAATATACAGAATTCAATCCCACACAAATCCCAAAAGCCGAAAGCGGTGGCTGAAATAAACAGGGCAAAAGAGTTTCAAAGAGGAACCGCAGGAGTGCCGGAAAGCACCAAAGAGGGCGTAACAGGCCTGTCTGAAGGTTCAGACATAGGTTTGGGAGTGCCGTGGCGGTATCCGGGGCGGGGCAAGGCAAAACGCCGCAAAGCCTTGTGACACCGGCGTTTGCGGGATTTCTCCCGATTGCCGAAAGCGGCACAAAAGCAGCTTTGACCACATGAATGACCACAGACAGAAAAATCTTTATTTTTACCGCTCGCCGTGGTATCATGAAGAAAAGTAAATATCCGGGTATAGCGAAGTTGGTATCGCGCCTGGTTTGGGACCAGGAGACCGTGCGTTCGAGCCGCACTACTCGGACCAGAATTTGCGGTTTTGACCGCACAAACGCCGCAAAGCATTCTGCTTTGCGGCGTTTTTATTAATTGTTTTGACGATTCAAGGAGGAAGTTCATGAGAAAGCCCTTATACAATATTGTTATTTTTATTTTTCACATTATAACGCTTATATTGTTATTCACCTTGTGTATTCATTTTAATGTTATTAAGTTGGATTTTTTAGACTTCTCGAAAGAGGCAGTCGCGTCTTTTTTTAAGAATGATTATGTAGTTAATATTGTCTGTACAATCCTTACCGCAGCAGCTTTATATATCATTCAAATTAAATATTCTAAACACAAATTGAAGAGTGATTTTAGATGTAATGAGATTATCCATGATGTGTATGATGGTATTGAAAGAACTCATGAATTAATTAAAGAGAGCAAAGAACTTTCTAACGAAATTGAAGAACTGGAAAAGGATCCTAATATGGATTTTAATGTGTATCGTAAGGAGGAAGCTCTAAAATACCTTGCGTTTTATAAAAAGCACAAGGGAGATTTCAAAATATGTAATATCGCATTAACCTACCCCAACAATTGGATACTCATAGATTCCGTTCAAACTGTTTTCTTCATTAACTTAAACTTTAAACTTTTGAATACTGTTAACAATATAAAGAATCGTCGACCGAATTTAGAAGATGAATATCCGAAAATAGAAAGTTTATTTACTTTATACGAAGAAAATGGAGATGATAAAGTCCTTATACAATTAGGACACGAGATTCATAGATTCCTTGTCGATATTGATTTTATGTCAAAATATTGGTTCTCTTTGTTAGATTATTTAGGATATGATCCTATGCCAATTAAATTATATATTGAATTGTTTAAAAAGGAATATCC
>DXUR01000430.1 GCA_019417795.1 Clostridiales bacterium
GCGTTGCTGCGATGGTCAATGCGTTCTTCCCGTCCAGCACTTTCCAGATAACGGTTGGTCACGTCAGCCCATGCCACCCGCCATGATACAAGCTGTTCCTCGCTGTTCCAGCGTTCGGAGATGGGGTTCTGACGGCCGTAGCGGGTGCTTTTGGGATGCTTGTCTGCACGGATAAGCTCCTGCGCCTCAGCAGCAGATGGTGTCATGTACACCTTCTTTTTGCCGACCTTGTAGGGATATTGCTTCTCCCAGCCATCGTTCTGCGCCGACTTGAATTCGGCGGCGGTAAAACCTCGTTCCTCGCCGTTTCTCATGCAGAGGTATTCCTTCTCGGTTTTGTACTGCCACTTGCCCTGCTCATCCAGCGGGCGCACCGTCAGCAGAATGTGGGCATGGGGATTGTGGCCGTCCGTGTCGTGGATGGCAGCATCGGCGCACATTCCACCGGACACAAACTGCTCCCGGATAAAGTCTTGCAGCAGCTCGATTTGCTGTTCCCGACTCAGCTCTATGGGCAGCGCCACGACGAACTCACGGGCAAGCCTGCTGTCTTTTGCTGTCTCTACTTCCTCCACGGCGTTCCAGAGCTTTTCTCTGTCCTGCCATTCCTGTGGGACATATTCCGGCAGAAACACCTGCTGCCAGACAAGTCCTTGTTTTTTAGTGTAGTCGTGCTGAATCCCGTCATAATCGTTATACAGGCGGGAGCAGCTCAAATAAGCAGAAGCAGCCACGGCGGAGCGTCCTGCGCCCCGGCTGACCACCTTCGCTTCCAAATGATAAATCGCCATATCTTCTTCACCTCATTCTTTTTCTGTTTCTCTTTCGTAAAAGAGAAAATGGACGGTGCGAGCGCACTGTCCATCTCTGCGGTAAAGCTGCCGGTGGCAGGTTTGCGCAGGCAGGCGGCAGTGGGGGTAGAGAATTTCTACCCCATGATTTACTGCGCTCGACGCAGGAAATTTGCCGTCTGCACAGACGATGACAGCAGCACTCGCAGGTGCTGTGGCATTGTCTGGAGGCTGCCGCAGCAGCCGCAATCCCCCCTCGGAGAGCGCACGATGCCGCAGGCATACCACCGCCTGTTTTACAGGTGGTGAGTAAGTGCGCCCTTACGGGAGAAAAAAGAGGAAGCCCCCGGTTCCCCGGAGACCTCCCATTCGTATCTCAGTCTTGTTTTTCCAGCTGTCGTGAAGGATACCCCTCCAGTTCAGACAACTCAACAGACTGAACCTCCGGCAGCATTTTCTCCAAAATCGCCCCCTCCTGAATGAGCCTGCGGGTACGGGCCTTTCGTTCCTTGACCCGATTCCGTGCCTGCACTTCCTCTAAACGATGCTGCGCTTGCAACAACTTCTTTTCTGCCTCTGTCATAAAAATCCCTCCTCACTTTCGCTTTCGCCAGACAATCTCATACCCCAGCGCATCCGCAAGCTGGACGGCCTCCGTGTAGCGCAAGGATTCCCGCTGGAGCTTGTTGGACAGGTTAGATACGCTGTCGCTCCAACCATGCTCGTCATGCAGCAGATTGACCACCTCCTGCATGGTCATGCCCTGACGGACGATGTACGACTTGATTTCATTTCTCAGATTGGATTTCATCAACTTTTTACCTCCATATTTTCGTGATATTGGTTTTTGAGTAAGTGAACTGTGTGCGCTTTGCGGTGAAAAATCTGCCGTGCAACAAATCTGCTCAGATTTCCGTCCGTGATAACCTATTCGTAACAGCACCCTACCGGCTTCACTGTTCTGCGTGAGAGCATACGGAATGGCAGAATATGCCGCCGTCAGGTGCATCGGCTTCACGCTCCGGTAAATCACCGGATGGTGCAGTGCGTTCAATCTGCGGCAAAAATCTTCACGGATTTCACAAGCGCTGATTTTGAAGCCGCTAAATTGAGCCGCCAGTGTACGGCTCGGTACGGCAAAGTCTCTTTGTGTACACTTCTGTACGCCTGTTTTGCGTACCAGCCGCCGATTCAGCGGCAGATTTTACACGATGCCGTGAATTGCTTCACCAAAGGCACAAGCAAAACCATATTTTGCGGATGAAGTTGAAAACAGCCGTACAGAGTGTACGGCGTGTACGGCGTGTACGGCAATTTTGAAGTCCGTTCCTCGTTTTCAATACGGCAGCGGGTTGACCACCTAAATGGCCATGAAGCTCCTCACCCGCTTGCTGCCAACACGAACACTGTTGGTGTAAAATATTAACATTATTTTGAAATTAGTGATAAATATTTTTAATATCTAATATTGACATGGTAATCATTTTAAGATATACTATAGACAAAGGAGTGATGCATATGAATTTTTCCGGTCACTGCCCTGTATGCGGCAAAGAATTGCGCTTAGCACGACTGTCTTGTCCTGACTGTAAAGCCGAATTTCCTCTTGATGAGTCACTTTCACCATACGATTGTCTGCCGGATGAGTACTCACAATTCTTGCAAACTTTTCTCGCTTGTCGCGGAAGCCTGAAAGATGTGCAGGGGAAACTGGGGATTTCGTATCCTACTGCGAAGAAAAAGCTGGATGAGTTGTTGCGTCTTCTGCATTTAGGCGGTAAAGAAACGGTTGAGGAGGAAATTGACATGAGTAGCTTCAAGACAGCAGACGTGAGCAGTGCTAAGGCGTCTGATATTATTCGTAATAAACTTTACGAGAACGGCGGCAGAGCTACTGTATATTCCATCACCGGCAAACCGTACATAATTCGGGCGGCTAATGATGGCAACTCCTTTCTGTGCAATGAGCTTCCCATGAAACCGGCGTACACATACGAGGTTTTCGATGTGATCGTCGATCTCCTTGTTCAGCAGGGTGGTTCTGCCCGAAAGGGATTGGGACGCAATTCGCCGCTGGGCGAGGGCGGTTGCACCGAGGATACAGTTGTCGGCGCAATCGGCAAGAACTACTTCAAGGCCTCGTCAGGTAAATATGTCTTCGACCCGGTGTTTGTGTTGGCTGCTGTGCTGGACTGGGCAGGAATTGCCCATAATGAAAGAGGGTATCTTTCCCTGACGGCGGACTATCTTGCAAAAATGCAGGAGCCGCAGGTGTGATCTCGTTTTTGCTGTTGGTGGCGGTGTTGACCGTTTGTAAGTTATTTCGTGATAATGATTTTTAACGACTGAACGGATGTCTGACAACGCCATTTATTTTCTCATGGGGTGCTTCTCCAAAAACTGTTGGCAGAACAGCACCTCGTTGATATGCCTGCCATCGTACCACTCAGGCCACGTCTGCGGTGTCATATCCATCTTCGATTTCCTCCTTGTGAATTTTCTCTAACCTCCGTCGCAGCCTGTCCAGCTTTTCGTCCGCCATCTGCTGCTGAATTACTTCGGCACGTTCGTGAGAATCCCCGGCGCACAGAATATCTAAGTAATACTCTGTCCGGTCGAGTTCGTGGCAGGCTCCTACAAACCGTGCGTGAACAGGCTTGTCAGGTGACTGCGGCGCATACTGCACCTTCCAGTCCCGCAGGACACGGGCATAATCGGACAGAACAGAAAAGCACAGCCGCTCGTTTTCCCTGAGCTGCTGTGCTTCTGTTCGGATGCGCTTTGCGTGGAGCGCCGCTGCGCTGGGCGGCTTGTCCGGGGTAAGGTGAAAGTCTG
>DXUR01000431.1 GCA_019417795.1 Clostridiales bacterium
GACATTGACAAAGAGATTATCGCAAAGGCGGCGGCAAGCCCCCACAGGGAGGACAAGACCCTTTTGTGGTTCTGCCGCCCGTCCGGGACGCATTGCTTCCGGGAGCGCGACGTTTTCCTCAAAGACACCGCGCCCCACAACACATGGCGTTTCTACATGGAGCAGACAAGCGACCGCGTTCTTGCCTATGCAATCGAGCTGACGGGAAAGGAGCGCGGGAAAATCAAGGGCAATCTGTACGAACTGGACTACGCTAAACATTATGAGCGTGTCAAGGAAAAGGAGCTGCCCGCCGATACGGTGAAGCTGATTTATGAGCATGGGGAAAGGGTACAGGAAGCCGGGAGATATTTTGACGGAACCCCAGACCCGCAGCTTGGGAAATTTGAACGCTTTGAAGCCGTACCCAACGACCCGGACGCGCTGCAATCGCTCTTACAGGAAGAACGGCGCAGCCGGGAGCAGCTTCCACCGGGGGACTTCAAGGCGCATATCACAGCCTTGCGGGACGGGCTGATTGAAACGGAAGCGCGGCGCATTGTGCGGGAAATGAAGCGGCACTATGAGCCGAATAGCCCGAACAAGACCCATTTCATGGCAGAGCTTTCCCCGGCGTTCATGCGGCTTGCAGCCACAAAGGACACTGACCGCCTTTTCTCCATGCTGCCCTACAAGACCCTTTCCTTTTCCAAAATCGAGGGCAGACATGGGACGTATGCGCTGATTGACAAGGGGGAGAACCGGGACAGGGAGATAAGGAAGCCCCGCCCCTCTATCCGGGCGCAGCTTAAAGCAGACAAGGCAAAGACCGCCCCGAAAAAGGCGGCGGCAAAAACAAAAAATCACGATATGGAGGTATGAGCATGATTAGACTGACTGTTGAAGAAACAAACCTTTTGAGCATTTACAACGAGGGCGGCAAGCGGGCTTTGATTGAGAATGTCAACGCCGCGCTGCCCTACATGGACGCGGATATGCGGGAGCTTGCAAAGCGCACCCTTTCCAAAGTGGACGCTTTGACCGAAGCGGAATTTGCAGAGCTTCCCATTTACGCCGCTGATGAAGTATGAACGGGGTTAAGCGGCTGACGCCGCCCCAGAGCCGGAAAGTCAACGCCCTTGTGCGCCGGACGTGCTGCAATTATGATAACGGGAACTGTATCTTACTGGACGACGGGGACGAGTGCGTATGTCCGCAGCTCATTTCCTATTCGCTTCTCTGCAAGTGGTTCCGGGTTGCGGTGCTTCCCGCCGACAGGCTGCTTTATGCGGAGCTTTACCAGACAGGGGATAAGAAGAAATGTACCGAGTGCGGCGCGTTCTTTGCGTCAACCTCTAACAGTGTCAAATACTGCCCCGTCTGCCGGAAACGTATCACCCGCAGACAAGCCGCCGAGCGCATGAGGAAAAGACGCGCCCCTGTTACGCAGTAGGCGCGGAAAATCCCTTGATTTACAGGGCTTTCCGGGCGTGAAAATCGGATAGGCGATACTTTATACCTTTACCCCCAAAAATGGCGTTCTACTGCGTAACATTCACGAAAACAGCACCCATAAAAAGACAGGGCGCGGAAGTCATATACTGGCTTCCGCGCCCTGTTCTTTTTTTGCCTATCTGACATTTCCCTTTTCCATTTCTTCAAGCGGGAACTGCGGGAGGGCTTCTATCAGCTTCTTTGTGATGGACTGGCGCATATCTTCGTTGATTTCCTGTTTCGTGCTTCCGTCCGGCTGTCTGACCGCTACCGTCGATAGCCTGTCGATTTCGTCCTTGTAGCACTCCACGACTTTCTCCACCGCCCATTTTTCCCCGGCAACGGCGGCGCGTATGGTTTCATATTCCGGCATTTTCTGGTTTTCCATGCTCAACGCTCCTCTGCTTTTTGATAGCCCTATCATAGCACAGCGGCGGGGATTTTGCTATCCTTATCTGCGCTCTGTTCCCTTTTCCCGTTCCGGCTGCCTGTCTGCCTGTAAAATGCTGTCAATGTTCTGCTTGATAATATCGTATTCCCGGACTTTCTTTTTCAGCTTCCCATAGTCGGCATAAAGGGCTTCTTTCTGCGCTTGGAGGGCTTCATATTCCGATTGCAGCGCGGCAAGGTTCGGGAGCTTTGCAATGCCCGCCGCTTTCAGCGACCTTGCGGCGGCTTCATGTAGGATAATCGCCTGTTCCTGTCCGGCGCGGTACTTCTCCCTGTTCCTTGCCTTGCGGTATGCGTCATAGACGGGCTTTGTCTTTTGGTAGGTGGAAACATTCTTGATAAGCACCGCCATGTCCGCAAGCCGCTTTTCCGCGTCCTTCAATGCGTCTGCCGCCTGTCCGCTTTCCGCTGCCATTTCTTCAATCCGGCTGACTAAATCCGCGTACTGTTCAATCTTATGTTCCGTCAAGAAATTCATGGTCTTTGCTGCCTGTTTCAGATTGTGGATTTTCGCCCACTGTTCATAGCCCTTACTCTGCGCCGCCTTGATACTGTTCTCAATGTCGATAAGCAGCGAAACGCCGCGCTGCTCTCTGGGGGCTTTCGCCGCCTTTGCCCGTCTGCCCGCTATCCGTTCCCTTATGGCTTCCTCTGTATAATCCGCGCCGAGGGTTTTAAGACGGGTGAAGCGTTCCTGTCCGGGGGCGCGGCATGACACATATTTCCCCGGCTTTATCTCATAGCCCGCCGCCTGTAACCGCTGCAACAATTCCTCAAAACTGGAAACTTGGGGGATAAGCGCGTCAACGGCAATCTTTAGCTTGCCTTTCCAACTTGTACCCGTCTTTTCTGCCTGGTACTCCGCATAGCTCTTTCCCTTGCTGCCCTTGCCGGGAACGACGACGGACAAGCCATTTTCCCGACACAGCTTGTCGCTCATGTTCCGTATGCCGTAATAGCTCCTTTTGTTGGAATTATATTTGCGGTGGTCTACGAAATTTACGGCGCAGAAAATAATGTGATTGTGGACGTGTCCTTTGTCAATGTGCGTCGTGAGTACATATTCATGCTGCCCCTTTGTTACCGCGTCGGCAAGCTGCTTTCCGATTTCATGGGCTTTCTGATAATCGACTTCCCCCGGCTCAAAGGACTGTATCAGATGAAAGGCTAAATTGTTCCCCTTTTGGAGTGCTTGGGACAAGGTATATTCAAATTCAATATCTGCCGTTTCATAGGAGCAGCCGAAAGAGGACACAAGCATTTTTCCGTCCGTCTTGTCCGGGTTTTCGATATAGTCAAGGGCTTTGCTTAGAGTGCTTTTAATAGGCTTAATCTTTGTAACCGCCATATCTCCGCAAGCACCCCCTTTATTTCCTCTATGTCCTCTTGGTAGACGCTGCCTGTCGCGTTGACACGCTTTGCAATCTGATTGATATTGACCCCGATTTTCTGTATCTCCGCTGTCATGGCTTTTATGTCGCTATGGTCTGTCTGAATGATATACCCGTCAATGGCAATCTTGCGAAGATACGCCGCCATGTTCCGGGTGGGGACGAGCTTCATTTTCTGCTCAATCAATGCCCGTTCTTCCTCTGTTACATAGAATTTGATTTGTACTTTTCTTTTGCGTCCATTCATGCAATCACTCCTTTCCGTTCCGAGGGTTTGGGACACTTCCCAACAAGCAATTTTCAACCGACG
>DXUR01000432.1 GCA_019417795.1 Clostridiales bacterium
TGTGTGCCCGCCTAAAGACAGAGGGAAAAATTGATAATTTCCGTCAGTTTGCCGGGGCGTAGAAACGCATCGGTGAAATCGGAGGGCCTCTTGTGAAAAAAGACCCTTGACAGGTAGGGAAACCCATGGTATCCTATCGAAAGTTTAGAGATTTTTAGAAAAGGAGCGATGATCGTGACGTTGGTACTGAACAATGCGCAGGTATTCCGCAGCGGCGTTTTCTCCCGGAGCAGTGTTTCCATTTCTTTGGGCAATGGTGTTTCCCGAGGCGGTACTATTTCCACTATGGATGCTTCTTCTTTCGTGATTTTACCCGGTTTCGTTGATGTGCATGTGCATCTTCGGGAGCCGGGCTTTTCTTATAAGGAGACCATCCGTACCGGCTCTTTAGCGGCGGCCCACGGCGGCTATACCACCGTATGCGCCATGCCGAACCTGAATCCGGTGCCGGACAGCATGGAGACCTTGCAGCTGGAGCTGGACGCCATACAGAAGGACGCCGTGATCCGGGTCCTGCCCTATGGGGCGATCACGAAAGGCGAGCAGGGCGGGGAACTGGCGGACTTGGACGCCATGGCCCCCTATGTGGTGGCCTTCTCCGATGACGGAAAAGGCGTTCAGGACCGCGACATGATGTGCCGCGCCATGCTGGAGGCCAAGCACCTGGGCAAGCTGATCGTGGCCCACTGCGAGGACAATTCCCTCCTGCGGGGCGGCTATATCCATGACGGCGCCTACGCCAAGGCCCACGGCCACCGGGGCATCTGCTCCGAGAGCGAGTGGCGGCCCATTCAGCGGGATCTGGAGCTGGTGCGGGAGACGGGCTGCGGCTATCACGTCTGCCACATCTCCACCAAGGAGAGCGTGGACCTGATCCGCAAGGCCAAGGCCGAGGGTCTGAACGTCACCTGTGAGACCGGTCCTCACTACCTGCTGCTGGATGACTCCTGCTTGCAGGAGGACGGCCGTTTCAAAATGAATCCGCCTCTGCGCGATAAGAGAGACCGGGAGGCTCTGTTGGAAGGCCTGGCGGACGGCACCATCGACATGATCGCCACGGACCATGCCCCTCACAGTGCCGAGGAAAAAGGCCGCGGACTGGAAAAAAGCGCAATGGGCATTGTAGGACTGGAAACGGCGTTCCCGTTGTTGTATACTGAACTTGTGAAGCCCGGCGTCATCTCTATGGAGCGGCTGATGGAGCTGCTCCACGATGCCCCCTGCCGCCGCTTCAACATCCCGACGGATACCGGTTTTACCGTGTTCGACCTGAATGACACCTATCGGATCGACCCGGCAGACTTCCTCTCCATGGGCAAGGCAACACCCTTTACAGGATGGGAGGTCCAAGGCCGCTGCCTGCTGACAGCAGCAGGCGAAACGGCTGTCTGGTATGATGCAGACCGTCTGCTGAAAGGAGAATGATCGTGAAGCAAACAACCTTGACAGTGACTGAAAACACAGGACTGGCCGATGGAATTTACCGTCTGCGGCTGGTGGGGGACACCTCTGCCATCACCGCCCCCGGCCAGTTCGTGAACCTGAAACTCTCCGGCTTTTTCCTCCGCCGTCCCATCTCCGTGTGCGACTGGTCCGATGGAGAATTGACGCTTATTTATAAAGTCTTGGGCCACGGCACCGAGGCCATGACGGGCATGGCTCCCGGCACGGAACTGGATGTGCTGACGGGCCTTGGCAACGGTTACGATGTGTCCCGCAGCGGGGAACACCCCCTGCTGGTGGGCGGCGGCGTGGGCATCCCGCCGCTGTACGGCCTTGCCAAGCGCCTGACCGCACAGGGTAAGCGCGTCACCGCCGTGCTGGGCTTCAACCGGGAATCCGAGATCTTCCTGGCAGAGGAGTTCCGGGCGCTGGGGGTGGAGGTCATCATCGCCACCGCCGACGGCAGCGCCGGTCTCAAAGGCCTTGTGACCGACGGCATGGCCGCCGTGTCCGACTACACCTATCTCTATACCTGCGGCCCGGAGCCGATGCTGAAGGCGGTATACAGCGCCTGCAAGACCTCCGGCCAGTTCAGCTTTGAGGAGCGGATGGGCTGCGGCTTCGGCGCCTGCATGGGCTGCTCCTGCAAAACGAAATACGGCAATAAGCGGATCTGCAAGGACGGCCCCGTGCTGGAAAAGGAGGAGATCGTATGGTGAATACAAAAGTGACCCTCTGCGGTATTGAGATGGACAACCCCATTATCCCCGCCAGCGGCACCTTCGGCTATGGCTATGAGTTCGCGGAATTGTACGATATCAATATGTTAGGTACCTTTTCCTTTAAGGGAACCACCCGGGAGCCCCGGTTCGGCAATCCCACGCCCCGCATTGCGGAGTATGCCGGCGGCCTGCTGAACGCCGTGGGGCTCCAGAACCCCGGCGTGGACGCCGTCATCGAAACGGAACTGCCCCGGCTGAAAAAGGTATTTCACAAGCCGGTGATGGCCAATGTCAGCGGTTTTTCAGTGGCGGAATACGCCGAAGTCTGTGAAAAGCTGGATGCCCAGGAGCAGGTGGGGTGGTTAGAAGTAAACATTTCCTGTCCCAATGTCCATGGCGGCGGGGCCGCCTTCGGCGCGGACCCCAAGGCCGCCGCAGAGGTGACAAGGGCCGTCCGGGCGGTGACGAAAAAGCCCATCATTCTCAAGCTTTCTCCCACGGCGGCCAACATCGCCGCCGTTGCCAAGGCCTGCGAGGATGAGGGCGCCGACGGCGTGAGCCTCATCAACACCATGCCGGGTATGCGGATCGATCTGAAGCGCCGCCGTCCGCTGCTGGCCAACACCACCGGCGGTATGTCCGGCCCGGGGATGTTCCCGCTGGCAGTGCGGATGGTGTATCAGGTCTACGAGGCAGTGTCCATCCCCATCGTGGGCATGGGCGGCGTCACCACGGCGGAGGACGTCATCGAGCTGATGCTGGCGGGCGCCACCGCCATCGGCGTGGGCGCGGCGAACCTTGTGGAGCCGTATGCCTGCAAGACCATTATCGAAAATCTGCCTGCCGTGATGGAACGGTACGGCATGGAAAATCTGACAGAGATCATAGGAGGAGCACATCATGGGTAAAGACGTTATCGTTGCGCTGGACTTTGACAGCAAGGAAAAGACACTGGCATTTCTGGACCGCTTCACAGAGGAAAAGCCCTTTGTGAAGATCGGCATGGAGCTGTTCTACGCCGAAGGCCCCTCCATCGTCCGGGAGATCCGGGCCCGGGGCCACAAGATCTTCCTGGATCTGAAGCTGCATGATATCCCCAACACCGTGAAAAAGGCTATGGCCGCTCTGTCCGCGCTGGATGTGGACCTGGTGAACGTCCATGCCGCCGGCACCGGCGCCATGATGTCCGCCGCTCTGGCGGGCCTGACTCGTCCGGATGGTACCCGCCCGCTGCTGATCGCTGTGACCCAGCTGACCTCCACGGATCAGGACATGCTGGAAAAAGAGCTGTGGATCGAAAAGCCCATTGCCGAAGTGGTGATGCACTATGCGGAGATCGCCTCCATCGTGGGACTGGACGGCGTGGTGTGCTCTCCCCTGGAGGCAGGCGCGGTCCACGAGCGCTGCGGCAAGAACTTCCTCACCGTGACCCCCGGTGTCCGCTTTGC
>DXUR01000433.1 GCA_019417795.1 Clostridiales bacterium
CCCCCGCCCCAAAAATCAGGATCGCGCCGGAGAGGTGGGGCTCAACGGCCACCAGGCCTGCCACTACCACCAGAATAAAGGCGTAGGGTAGCACGCCGTAGCGGAAGCTGCGCATTTTGTCCTTTTTTCGGGAAATGCTGTCGGCAAAGTAGGTAATGATTGCCACCTTGGCGATCTCCGAGGGCTGGAACTGCACGCCGATCTTTAGCCAGCGGGTAGCGCCCTTGGCCGTCACCGCAATGGGGTTGTGGGGGATGATGACCAGAATCAGAAAAATCACGGACACATAGATCAAGGCTCTGCCCGCGCCGCGAAGCCGCTGATAGTTGAATTTACTGACCAGCAGCATCACCGCCGTACCCAGCACGGCGAAAACGCCCTGCTTTTCAAAGTAATACAGCGGGTTGTGGCGGGAGGGTGCTTTCTCATAATAGGCGGAGGGAAAGCTGGCAGACAGGAGGATCACCAGACCGATGGCCGTCAGCAGCATGACCAGCAGACAGAAGGTCAGGTCGATGGGACCTTTGGCCAGTTCCCGGCTCTCTTCCATTTTTTCCCGGCGGCGCTGCTTGCGCTCCTGAAGGGCCAGCTTCTCCTGATGGGTCAGGGGACGGCGGCGGGGCCGTGTCTGGGTCATGGATGTTTCCTCCTTTCTCTCCGAATCAAGTCAAGGTCTTACCGGTTTACAGATAGCGGCCCCGGATGCCGCAATACGCCAGCAGGCAGAACACTGCCGTAATGGACACAAAGACCGTTACGATCTTCACCTCGCTCCAGCCGCACCGCTCCAAATGGTGATGCAGAGGGGCCATTTTGAAAAACCGCTTGCCGTGGGTGACCTTGAAGTATCCAACCTGTATAATATCGGACAAAGTTTCCAGAATGTAGATGATCCCCACCGGAATCAGCACCAGCGGCATATCAAAGGCAAAGGCCAGCGCCGCCACCGCGCCGCCTAAAAACAGGCTGCCGGTGTCACCCATGAAGCATTTGGCGGGATGGCGGTTATACAGGGCGTAGAAGCCCAGCAGACTGCCGCACAGGGCGGAGGAAAATATCCCCAGCGTAGTGAATTTCCAGATCATAGCGGCGCCCATGAAGAACGCCATGACCACAGCGGTGACGCTGGAGGCCAGACCGTCGATACCATCGGTGAGGTTCACGGAGTTGACGCAGCCCACGATGACGAAGGCGGCAAAGATCAGATACACGATCCAGTTCACTGTCAGCGTCACGTTGATGAAGGGGATATAGAGATCGTTGGTCAAAAGGCCCTCATACCGCATCAGGCACAGGAACACCACCGCCGCCAGAAGCTGTAAGACAAACTTCTGCTTGGCGGTCAGGCCCTCGTTCTGGTGCTGGCGGACCTTGCGGTAGTCATCCACAAAACCGATGAGCCCGAAGATCAGGGCGAACAGGTACACATACAGATGGGCGAAGTCCCCCGCCAGCATCTGCTGCCAGCCGCAGGCAAAGGTCACGATGCCGCTGCCCAGAATAAAGGCAATACCGCCCATGGTGGGGGTGCCCGCCTTGGAATTGTGCCAGGTGGGGCCGTCCTGCCGGATCTCCTGTCCGGCCTTCAGCTTCCGCAGCTCCGCCAGTACGAATTTGCCCAGAATCATGGTCAGCACACAGCCGGCCAGTAACGTCACATAGATACTCATGCTTTCTCCTTATCCCGGTCCTGACAGCTTTCCCCGTCAGGGCCTTTCTCTTGCTGACCGTCCGGTACACATCCGGCCGGTGTTTTTGCCGCCACACGCGGCTGTATTTGTGAAATGGGGATGCCTAAAGTCTGCCGGACCTCAGCGTCCGCTGTTCAGGTGCTCCGCCACGATCTCCCGCTCATCCATGTGGAACTTCTGGTGGTTCACTTCCTGATAGGTCTCGTGACCCTTGCCGCACAGAACGATCACATCGTCCTTCTGGGCATGGTCCATGGCCCAATGGATCGCCTCCACCCGGTCCTCCACCACCTCGTAGGGGGTGTTGCTGCCGTCAAAGCCCGGCAAAATATCCCGGATGATGGCCGCAGGTTCTTCGGTCCGGGGATTGTCGGTAGTGACAACGGCAAAATCGGACCAGTCCGCCGCCGCCTTGCCCATGCGGGGGCGCTTGGTCTTGTCACGGTCGCCGCCGCAGCCGAACACCGCCACGGTGCGGCCCTTGGCAAATTCCTTCACCGTTTGCAGCACGTTCACCATGCTGTCCGGCGTGTGGGCGTAGTCAATGAGGATGGTATAGTCCTTGCCGGGGGTGGGGACTACCTCCACCCGGCCCTGCACATGGGGGACCTTGGCCAGAACAGCAGCGCTGTCCTTCAGGGAAATGCCCAGCGCCAGTGCGGCCCCCAGCACATCCAACGTATTATACACCATAAAGCCGCCGGGGATATTCACCCGGATGGGTACCCTCTCGGTTTTTGTCACCGCGTCAAAGGCAATGCCATTGGCAGACAGCACCACGTTTTCCGCCCGGAGGTCCGCCTCGGACTTGACGCCGTAGGTGCGCACCTGACAGGTGGCATCCTTCAGCAGCCGGGGCGTCCACGGATCGTCACCGTTCACTACGCCGACGCCGCAGTTTCGGAACAAAATGGCCTTGGCATCGCAGTAGTTTTCCATCGTTACATGGAAATCCAGATGGTCCTGTGTCAGATTGGTGAAGATGCCCACCGCATAGTAAACGCCGTAGACCCGGTCCAGACACAGGGCGTGGGAGGAGGTCTCCATCACCGCATAGGCGCACCCGGCGTCCGCCATCTCCCGGAAGAGCCGCTGGACCTCAAAGGATTCCGGCGTGGTGCGATCCGTAGGGATGACCTCCTGCCCGATCATGTTCTGATTGGTACCGATAAGGCCCACCTTGGCCCCCCGTGCCTGCTCCAGAATGGCCTTGAGCAGATAGGTGGTGGTGGTCTTGCCGCAGGTGCCGGTGACGGCGATCATGGTCATCTCCTCGGCGGGATGGCCGAACCAGTTAGCCCCGATCACCGCCAGCGCACGGCGGGAATCCGCCGTTCGGATATAAGGGCCATCCCCCTCCGGCAAATTCTGGCACAACACCGCCGCCGCGCCCTTTTCCAGCGCCGTGGCGATATACTTGTGGCCGTCTGTGGCGTAGCCGGTCATGGCTACGAACAGGTCTCCGGGCTGGGTGGCCCGGGAATCATAGCTGACGCCGGTGATTTCCATTTCCAGATCCACCGCGCAGGACGCGACAGGGACGCCGTTGAGCAGTTCCCGCAGTTTCATATCGTTTTCCTCCATTTGATCGGTCTTGTTTCACGAAAGTCCACCGCCCCCCTCACAGGGCAGTCGGCGGCTGTATACAAAGCACTCCTTGGCTATTGTAGCAGGTTTTTCCGAAAAGCATACCGAAAATGGTGTCATAAACCTGGCAAAAAGTGCGGTAAGGGGCGGTCAGTCCGTGGTTTTCGCGCCGAAACGCACCGTGACCACGCTGCCGGCAGCCAATTCCGTCCCCGCCTCCGCGCTCTGGGAAATGGCGGAGACGCTGCCGGTGCTGCCGCCGGTGCTGGTGGCGCCGGTGACCTTCATAATGAGGCCCGCATTGGTCAGGGCCTTGTTGGCCTC
>DXUR01000434.1 GCA_019417795.1 Clostridiales bacterium
AAATTCTGCGTGTATGCCGTCAGCTTCGATGGCTTTGACGGAACAGGCAAAACAACCTACACGACCGCCCAGAATCAGGCGGACAAGTTGGCCGGTTATATTGAGAAAGAGCTTGACGGACGGCTGGATCTGCTTTTTGCAGAGTCGCTGGGCTGCGGACCGGCTGTTTTTCTGAAGGCTTCCCCAACCGTTCAGATCGATCGGATGATCCTCAGCGGGCCGGAGTATCTGGATTTCGGAGTGCTGAATCGACTGATTTTGAAGGTCATGCCGCAAAAGCAATATCGAACGGCACACGAAAAGTATATGCCTGCATGGGCACTGCGCTTTATGGGGCAGACGGAGCAGGGAATGCAGACTATGCTCCGCCGTATCCCGGATCATATCAGTTTGGAATCCGTCCGGGCCACTTGGGAGGCAGGACTTTATCTCTATCGAACGGACTTTTTGGTACATCCCGATGCAAAGGTCGCCTGTTGGTACGGAGAAAAAGAAGGGCACATGAAAAAGGCCATCCAGCGGCTGCGGACGGCATATCCGAGCCTGATCGTCCGCTGTTTCCCCGGTTTCGGCCATGGCGAGATCATCAATCATCCGGCACTGCTTGTGTCGGAGATGGAACGCTTTTGGCTATTATGATTACGAACAGGAAGCGAAGAAAATGAAGAAAGAAGAATCAAAGCAGTTCATCCGCTGGTGCATCGCGGCTGCGGTGTATGAGAAAAAGCACTCTGCGTACCTCGCAGGATGACAGCGATTGAAGATCAGAAACGGTTCGCAGATCTGTTCCGGAAACTGGATGCGGAGATTCACAATGTTCCGGGCGGTCATGTGGGCTTCATCGTTCAGGCGGAACGGTATCTTGATTTGATGGAAACATTTTTGCAGAGAAATGGAATTTGACAGTTCACGTCTGCGAATCAGTAAGAAAAAGCGAATCTTCAGGAAAAGAGAATGGCTATGCATAAATCACTTTTTGATCTTTCCATAGAAGAAACGACTTCGACTGAAATGCCTCACACCGTGAAATTTTCCAATGAGACAGGAACTGGGAGTATGATTATCTGTCCACTGTTTTTGGGTGCAGAGCTGTATTATAACGATATGCACCTTGCATTCTTTGAGGAAGCCACGGCACCAATGCGGAATGTCATTGAGATCAACCACTGCCGCGTGGGGCGTTACGAGTGCAGTTTTGGGGCAAATAGCTGCTGCTATCTGGCAGCAGGGGATTTTGCGGTGTGTGCAGCGGCGCGCAAAAAGTCGTCCTCCTGCTTTCCGCTGCGGCACTACCACGGCATCACCATCCTACTGGATCTGGATGCGATTTCGCCGGAAATGTGGAAACAAATGGAATGGTACGGCGTAGACCTTGATGTCATACGGCGGTACATCTGCACGGAAAACCGCTGCTGTATCCTGCGGTCAGAACCGACCATTGCCCATATTTTTTCAGAGCTTTACACAGCGCATTCTGTGCCGGACACCGGCTATCTTCGGCTGAAAGTGCTGGAGTTGCTGCATATTCTGACCCGGCTGAAAAACAGGGAAGATGTGCAGCAGACAGAGTATTTCAATCAGCATCAGGTGGAGTGTGTGAAGCAGGCTGCGGCTCTTCTCACGCAGGAACTGACAGTTCACCGTACAATCGAACAGCTTGCACAGGAGGTCGGCCTTTCGCCTACGGCATTAAAAAGCTGTTTCAAAGGCATTTACGGAAGCTCGGTCTATGCGTATCAGAAAGAGTACCGGCTGCAGCTGGCACAGAAGCTACTACTCGAAACCGATTGCACGGTTGCTGAAATCGCCCATCGGGTCGGGTACGAAAATCCGAATAAGTTTTCTTCTGCATTTCGGGAAGCAGCCGGCATGACGCCTACGGAGTATCGGAAGATGTGTCCGATTGGATAGATTCTGTCGATTTGGTTCTTGCGCAGAAAGTCCGGTTCCAGTAAAATCAGCATCGTGATTAGTTGAAGCTAACGCCGATATTCTGATTTTGTGGAGGAAATTGATAATGCGTTTGATGAAAAGAATTCTGAGTGCAGCTGCTGTGCTAGCTCTGTCTGCTTCTCTTCTGGTTGGCTGCAGCAGCGGCACGGCGAGCTCTGTTCCCGTTTCTGCAAGTTCTGCCGCAGAAAGCACTGTTTCTTCCGTAGAAGAGACCGCCTCTTCTGCTGTGGATGAAAACGAAGCTGCCGCTGCACAGCTGCTGAACGACCTAACAGGCAGCTATCAGGAACTGTGGCCGGTGATTCTGGCGGACGAATATAAGCAGACATGGCTGGATGATTGTACCGCTCTCGTGGGCGAGGACAATGCCGAAGCTGCTTTTGAGAAGCTGTCCTCTATGGTGACAGGTGATGTTTACGGCGAAGATGCAGTTAAAGCGTATGCCAACGGCGGCGGAGCCTATTTCTGCGGCTTTACCAATAGCCTTGCGACCTTGACCTTCGATGGTGAAACTTCTACCATTTCCGGCACCGATAAGGACGGCAATGTGCTGTTCTCCCATACCTATCACTACATTGGCATGGAGCCTGTGCGTGGACTGTATGAGTTTGAAAGCGATGATGCCGATTCCGGCGAGTTCACCTACTTCTTCCTTGCGCCGGACACCAGTGCGGAAACTTACCATATTGAGTTCCGCTATGGTTCGGATGCAGAAGCTCTGAGCCAGTATGATGCAGGCGAATATGCTTACTGGCTGGCCTCCGGCATTTCTACGGATTGCGACCAGACTATGATCGACAACTGCATTGAGCTGTTCTGTACTGAAAATCTAGCAGGTTAATACGCAGAATGTGCTGTGGAGCAAAAACGCCACGGCACATTTTTGCATAAAAATTATTTGAAGGAGGTCTTTCCGTGAAAAAACAGTCCGATCTTTCCCGGCTGATGGGTTACGCCGGGAACTACCGATATTTCACCTACGCTTCGTGGGTGCTGTCTGCGGCCAGTGCGCTGGTGGCGCTGGTGCCTTTTGTGTACATCTGGAAGATCCTGCGGGATGTGCTGAACGCCGCGCCGGACTATGCGCAGGCGGTGAACATCCCCCATTACGGCTGGATGGCAGTGCTGTTTGCGGTGCTGGCTTACCTCATTTACATTGCGGCACTGATGTGTTCCCATCTGTCGGCGTTCCGAGTGGCGACCAATCTGCGGCTGGAGGTTTCCGAACACCTTGCCACACTGCCGCTGGGCTTTACGGAGACGTTTGGCAGCGGTAAGCTGCGCAAGATCATCCACGAGAGTACTGGCGCAGCGGAGACATTTCTCGCCCATCAGCTGCCGGACAAATATAATGCAATGGCAACACCCATAGGTCTGTTGGTTCTTTTGCTTGTGTTCGACTGGCGGCTGGGTCTGCTGAGTCTCGTTCCAGTGGCACTGGGCTTCGTCATCATGTCCGCCATGACAGGAAGGCGGATGGCAGACAAAATGCGGCAATACGGTAATGCGTTGGAATCAATGTCTAACGAGGCTGTGGAGTATGTCCGCGGCATCCCGGTAGTCAAGACCTTCGGGCAATCCGTCTTTTCGTTCAAAAAATTCAAAGCGACCATTGATGAGTACGAAAAGTGGGTCATTGCCTA
>DXUR01000435.1 GCA_019417795.1 Clostridiales bacterium
AGCTCCTTTACTATGCGCGGCACACGGCGGCAGCATATCACCCCGTCACCATCCCCAAGCGTAACGGCGATGTGCGCATACTGTCCGTGCCGGACGACACGCTGCGTCGCTGGCAGCGGAAGATCTGCCGGGATCTCCTCGCCTATCTGCCTGTCGCACCGCAGGCCACCGCCTATCGGAAGGGCGGCACTCTCAGCGGCAACGCCGCACCCCATGTGGGCAAGCGGTATCTCCTGAAGCTGGATATCTCCGACTTTTTCGGCAGCATTTGCTTTGAGCAGGTCCACTCCACCGCCTTTCACACCCGGTACTTCTCCCGGCAGGTGGGTTTTCTGCTGACCTCTCTTTGCTGCAAAGACGGTGTCTTGCCGCAGGGCGCGCCCACCTCTCCCGCGCTTTCCAATCTGGTCATGCGGAATTTTGATACGAACATGGCACGCTGGTGCCAGCGGCGCACCATCGTATACACGCGGTACTGTGATGACCTGACCTTTTCCGCCGATCGTCCGCTGTTCGCCGTCTATTCGAAGGCGAAAAATATGCTGGCGGAGATGGGCTTTGACCTGAATGAGGCCAAGACCCATTTTATCACCAACGCCGGACGGCAGAGCGTGACCGGTCTGACCGTCAATGAGAAGGTATCCGTGCCGGCCGGCTATAAGCGATCACTTCGACAAGAGGTCTATTACGCCCTGCGCTTTGGTCTGGCGGACAGTATCCTGCGGGGCGGCCACGCAGCGCTTCGCACAGACGGCGTTCCTGATACGGAGCGCTACCGGCAGCAGCTATTGGGACGAGTCCAGTATGTGCTGCAGATCGAGCCGGAAAACCGCTGGTTCCGCAAGGCAAAACAAAAGCTGCTGTCCTGCGATGACCTCCCGAAGGTCTGACGCCTATTCTTTAATTACAGCGTGGTCATTTCTGCGCCGTTGCAACCGGATCACCTACATCCTGTGGTTGGTTACGAACGCCAAACAACGTGTAAATTATAGGTTGATTTTTACCTATATACGGGTATAATAAGCATAGGAGGTGTTCACTATGACCATTGATACAAAGACGATCGTTTCGGTCACCGAAGCGAATCAGAACTTCTCGCGGGTAACGCGCATTGCCGCGAAGAACGGGCAGGCGGTGATTTTCAAGAACAATAAGCCCAAATATATGCTGGTGGATCTGGATGTGTCCCCCATGATCGATATGACCGATGATGAGAAGATCGACGTTGTGGCGGCGCGCATCCTGAAAAAGTATAAGCCCGCATTTATGGAGCTTGCGAAATGATCAAGTTTTCGTAAGATAAGGTGCTGCTGCTCCACAAGCTCATCGCCCAGGAAACAGGCGGCAGTATCGGTCTCCGGGATGAAGCCCTGTTGGATTCCGCATTGGAGAACGCCTTTGCCGGCTTTGACGGGCAGGATTTCTATCCTGCCAAGGAGGAAAAAGGCGCACGGCTCGGCTATACGCTCATCTCCAACCACGCTTTTGTGGACGGCAACAAGCGCATCGGTATGTACGTTATGCTGACGTTTCTGGAAGTGAACGGGATACACATGGAGTGTACCAATGAGGAGGTTGTGGAGGTCGGATTATCCGTTGCCTCCGGCACAATGGACTACGACTTGCTTCTCCAATGGGTGTGCGACCACAGGATTTGACTGTTTTGAAGGAAGTCGATAGGCGGCACGCCTATTCTTTAATTACAGCGTGGTCATTTCTGCGTCGCCGCAGGGCTGACCCAAACCGTGACCCAAACGCGGAAAAAAGCAGGTGGATACAGGCGGACACAGTGGATCGCCCACCGAGCCGAAAGCACGCAAAAGCGCCGGAAAGCGTTGCGGCACAACGCTTTCCGGCGCTCATCGTATCTTCACACGCAGGAGGTCACTGGTTCGAGTCCAGCAGTCTCCACCAAAAAGTCCTGAAACCGATAAGGTTTCAGGACTTTTTATTTTAAGCAAAGATATTGCCACATCGAGGCAGTCTGGAACATACCGCCGTATGCCCCCGTCCCGGTTCTGTTCTCATGCCATATGGCCGTCTGTTCCAAATTTTATAAATCCCTATTGACAATATTGCGCCATTGCGTTATTATGATGTTGCGGGATGAAAATCCCGACATAATATGTCTCTTGCTTCTATGGAGGCAAGAAGAAGGAGTATCTGATGATCACAAAAACCATGAAAGTCAAGCAGAGTTCTTTTCGCAAGCTGGACGACCCCTTTGAAAACGGCAAATCGAAAAAGTACATCTTTTATGTCAAGGTTGATGATGTTGCCGAGGGAATTCCCATGGCAACCAATCCCAGAGAGCAGAAGCTTACCTCTGCGGTGGCAGCCGCCATTCAGGATTCTCTGCTGAGCAACGACGGATATTTTCACCTGAAGAACCGTGGTATTGTCCTTTCTGCCGAAAGCGTCCACTACAATAACGCCAAAGAGGAGGTGTCCATTGTTTTTTCCGACAGTCTGTCGCACGGAGATATTGACGGCGGGCACACTTACAAGATTGTATGCTTACACAAGGGGGAAGGTCTGGAGCAATACGTCCCCTTCGAAGTGATGACGGGCGTGGAGGATATCATTGAGCAGCTGGCTGAGGCCCGCAATACGTCCGTTCAGGTGGATCAAAAATCGCTGGCCGAGCTGGCACAGCGCTTTGAACCGATCAAGGAGGCGCTTGAAGGAATGCCCTTCTATCAGCGAATTGCCTTCAAGCAGAACCAGATCAGCAAGGACGAGGAGACTGGCAAGAAGCTTAAAATGATCGACGCCAGAGAGATCGTCGCCATCATCAATATGTTCGACGTGGAGAGTTACAGCAAATCTGTGCATCCTACGCAGGCGTATTCCTCCAAGGGGAAAATGCTTGATACCTATCTGGAAAACCCTGAGCGATACAGAAAATTCGGAAACATCATTCCCGGAATTTTCGATCTATACGACGCCATTGAATGCGAGTTTGCAGCTGCGTATAATGATGCAACCGGCGGCCGGTACGGGCGAAAGAAGTATTCCGGTTACAAGGACAACAAGGTCATCGGCAAAAGCAAATTCGGAGGGCGTGACCTCTGCTACAAGGTTCCTGACGGACTGGCCTATCCGACGGTTGCCGCATTCCGTGCCCTTGTTGACTACGATGCCTCCACCGGCAAATATTGCTGGAAGCACGGCAAGGATCCTATCGCCGTCTGGGACGCCTGTAAGGGCGAATTGACCACGAAAATCATGAATTTTGCCAGCGCAATCGGAGATAATCCCAATGCCGTCGGCAAGGATGCGAACATCTGGGATTTAGCATATATGACGGTTGAACGCTGTGTGGAGGAGTGAGTATGAATTATCGCATTGAATTAAAGGTCAAGGATCTGCTGGAGCAGAATCACATTACCCAAAAGCGGCTTGCAGAAATTGCCAATATGCGGGAGTCCACCATCAGCGATATTGTCCGTGGAACGAGGACGGTTATCAATTTCGAGCATTTGTCCCGGATTGCGGAGGCTCTTGACATCCAGGATATCAGCCAACTCATCGACTTTGTCGCCCCGCAGGGTGCGGAGGGCTACTCATGGGAGAAGGATATCCTTTCCTGC
>DXUR01000436.1 GCA_019417795.1 Clostridiales bacterium
GTATCCTCCCACAGCGCCTGGGAATAATTTTTGCCTGACCACGGAAACTCCAGGATACACTTCAGCATCTTCTCATCAACCTTCGCCACCGTAAAGCCTACTCCCATGATGCTCTGAATATCATAGCAGCTACGGTAATAATTGGTTTTAAACATATCGCCAAGAAGATCTGTCAGCTTTGTTTCTGTATCCCCGGCCAGGTTTATCATCTGCAGATAAATCTGCGAAAGAAGCTGCTCTTTTCTGCTGATCCTGGACTTGGCAGACAGCGTATTTAACTCCAGCAGCGTCCTGGAATCCGTCTGGGCCTCAGCCACATACTTATCCATGCTCTTTCTCCAGCGGCTGTATTCCTCGCCGGACAGGAGCTTTTCCGCTTCCGCGTTATCCAGTTTGTTATCCTGGGCATACTTTTGGAACATGGCATTGATCTCATTTTCCAGTTGGTTGGCCGTCTCATCATAAAGATCCATGATGTCCCTGGCATAGGTGTCGGTTTCCTTGGCATTTCTCAGAACCCTTTCCTTGGCCCGTTCAATCCATTCATTCCGTTCTTTCTGACTCATCTACGCCCTCCGCAGCCTTTCCGGCAGTCATGCCGTTCTGCTGGCTCTCAAATGCTTTGGCAAAATTCTCATAGGTGCCGAATTCGTCAACATCCTTGGTTTTTTCTTCCTCCAGCTTTTCCATCTCATCATGGACGTTTTCCACCCATGGCAGCATCTGCAGCCTTGACTCCGTGGAAAGCAGTCCGGAGAGCTGCGTTGCGATCTGTGTCAGTTCCAGATTGTTTTCCGGTTTGTTCCTGCGGAATTTCGGAGTGATGTCCTTATAATCATAATGGCCACCCTTAATATTCAGGATATTGGTAATCAGCTCGATCCGGCGCTGCAGCCCCTTTTTGAACTTCCGCTCTTTCATGGCACATAACTGTTCCAAGCCCCAGAGCTTATAAGCGATTGCTACTCCAGAAAGGTTCCCGCCAAACGACTCATCACACAAATGTGGAACATGGGACATGGTATGGATATCCTCCCGCAGCCGGTTCTTAAAATTCTCCATTGCGGTATCATCCACCTGCTTCAGCAGCCACTGGACATCTCCTCCATCATCCAGAATGATCGCACCCTTTTCCTTCATGTCCCGAACATCATCACTGCTCACATCTCCCAGCTTCAGGATCTTTAAAATAGCATCATCGTTGTACTGGAAGTAATTCGCCGTATTGCTCTGGGCCTTATTGTAGGCATCAATCTCCGTGATAACGCCCTCAAAATCTCCCCGGCGCTCCTCATTATTGATGTACTCCACAAAGGGGACATCCTGCCAGTAATGATCTTCAATCGCCTCCAGGTTCAAGTACCCGTTATTGAATGACCGGAACCGGAGAACCTGGTACGCATTCCAGAACTCCACCTTCAAGATCACATTCTTATCTTTATCGACAGACCGGACGCTCCTGATCGCCGCCATAGGCTGGGCATGGCCGCTGTCACTCTCATAAATCATAATCAGATCAGACGGTGCCACCTTTGCAAAACGGATCTGCGCGTCCTCATCAAGATATAGCATTTCAAAGCAGCTCCCACAGATGCTGCACTGTTTAGCCAGCTCCATGTTATGATCCTGCTCATCGTTATAATCAAAAATATCCTGCACCGTCTGCAGATAAGCATCATCCTGGGAGTTATAGACAACCGGCTGCCCAACAAAATAACTGGTTGCCGTATCCGTGATGTACTTCGCCATGTTATTAACCAGACGGTTGTTCGGTGCTGTACTGTCTTTCTTGGTCTCTGAAAGAATTCGGTGCTGCCCCACGTAGTAATCAGTCAACATCCCATATTTCAGATCCATCAGGTTTTCATCTATGATCTCCCGAATATCTTTTTCTGTCAGGCTTTCTGCAGAAGCCCTGTCCATATAAATAACCGGCATAATATACCGCCTCCTTTACAATCCAGCCGCTCTCCTGTCCATGATCCGGAACCGCTTGCTTTTCTTGGCGATTGTCCGGCAGCCTTCCAGGGCATCCGGGCCATCATCGTGAGCGCCCATCGGAAAGTGGAACATCTGCTCCAGGAGCCGTTTATGCTTTTTGTTGAATTTGATATAGTGGTTCTTTACATCTGGCTGCATGGTCTGAATTCTCATGGTCTTATCGCTGGTCTGCGGTACTTCCTCAATCGGGAGATACAGACCGGCCCTGGCGGATGCCTTGGCCAGTTCCTCTTTTAAAAACCACTGGAACTGTACAGTCTCGGCACCGAACTTTTTATAGCCCCGTCCAAAATCGCGCTTCAGCCAGCGTTCTTTCTCCAGGATATCCGTGATGATACGATCCGGGTGCCTCCGTTCAATATCCGCATCCAGTACATACATGTAACCAGTAACCTTGCTTTTCGCCAGTGTGATGATCGCAGAAAAGTCGCTTTTCTTGGTTTTTCCAAGGGAAGGATCGACAAAGCCAAAGAACTGAAAATCCTTGTCCTTGAAGTCCATTTCTGCTTCGTTGTAGTAGTCGAACCATTCCTCGTTGAAAACACAGTCTTCCGGGTTGATCGGTTCATTCTGTTCCTCAGAGTTAAAGGAGGCCTCACCCTCTGTCACCTTCATGACCATCAGGTCATAGTAAGAAAGCTTTTCCTCCCAGAGAACTTCTGTCCCGGCCAGCATCTTTTCCCGGTGTGCCTCAAAGAACTTTCGCGCATTTTCCTCATGGTCTTCATCAGACAGGTCAGTGAAGATATTTTCCCACTCCTGCCACAGGTCTGCCTCCGGCGAAAATGATATAACTGCCCGGTACTTAATCGCCTTGTATCCAGGGTTTTTAAGAGTATTTGCTAATAAGCTGTCATAATGGAGCAGGGTTCCGATGTAGACAATATCTGTATAATCATCACCGGCCTTAGAAACCGCTTTTTTAAACCAGCTATCCAACTTTGCTCTTTGCTCCGGTGTCCGGACATTTTCATCATTCTCAATATCATCCAGGATCAGCAGATCCGGTCTCCAGTTCCGGTGCTTCCTGCCTCGGATCTTCTTGCCGGAGCCAATCGCCTCCACCTTGATATTGGTGCTGGTCACCAGAACATTGCTCCTCCAGACTTTTCCGGTCAGATCTCCAAAATCTTCCCGGATCGCTTCGTTTTCTTCAAACTCCACACGGATGTTATCCAGGAAGCCCTCCGCCTGATCCGAACTATCTGAGATAATGATCGGATAATGCTTATACCCATATACAACGGCGTGGATCGTTCCTTTAAACGTCAGGCTGGTAGACTTGGCATGTCCACGAGGAGCTGCCACTACACGCTTGCAGCCATTCATCCGGCTGATCTGCTTGACCAGCCCCGATGTGCTTGGTGTAAGCCCCTTTAAGACTCCATCCTGCCAGATGGCATCCAGTTCCCGGTGAAATTCCGGAGACGGTCTGGAAAAATAATGCGGAAAGTAGGCCCTTCCGAAGAATTCCATATCAACAGCACCAAGGCGCTGCCGGATTCCGCCTTTTCCAGTCAGAGCTGCGCCCGCTTCATAATCTTTCCTGATCCGGACACGCTCTGGTGAATCATCCCTGTTTAAAAA
>DXUR01000437.1 GCA_019417795.1 Clostridiales bacterium
ATCGTCTATCAGTGCGGTGCTCTTGGCGTAGGCGGTACTGCGTGCCTCAAAGAAATCGGTCTTGACCATGTTGGCGTCGGCGTACTGGCTGACCCATTCCATGCTCTCCGGTTCGCTCTCAAAGCCTGGATACAATGCGGGATAGCCAAGGCTCGTCCAGCGAAGATTGCCGAGATAGCGGATGTAATCGCTGATCATCTGCCGGTTCAGCCCCGGGATGTCGTCGCCGATCACATAATGCCCCCATGCGATCTCCTGCTCCACGCCCTCACGCATCATCTCGCGCAGCGCTTGTACGCTCTCGGCGGTGAACAACTCCGGCTGCTCCTTTTGCAGCTCCGTGATGATATTGCGGAACAGCCACAAGTGCGTGTTCTCATCGCGGTTGATGTAGCGGATCTCCTGCGCCGAACCGGACATCTTCCCGTTTCGGGAGAGATTGTAGAAGAACATAAAGCCGCTGTAAAAATAGATGCCCTCCAAAATATAGTTCGCCATCATCACGCGCAGCAGCGTGGGAGCGTCCTTCCGCTCCTGAAACTCGTTGTAGCAGTCCCCAATGAAGGTGTTGCGGCGCAGCAGATGCTCGTCCGTTTTCCATTGGTAGAGGATGTCATTGCGCTCCACGGGGGAACAGATGGTGTCGAGCATATAGCTGTAGCTCTGTGAGTGGACACACTCCTGAAACGCCTGAATGGACAGGCAGAGATTGACCTCGTTGGCGGTAATGTAGGCGCCGATATTAGGCAGGTTCGCTGTCTGAATGGAATCCAAAAAGACAAGAAAACTCAGAATTTTATCGTAGGCGCTGCGCTCGGCTGACAGCAGGCGGGGATAGTCCTTCACATCCTGCGAGAGATTGATCTCCTCAGGGATCCAAAAGTTGTTCATGGCCTGCCGGTACCAGTCGCTGACCCAAGCGTACTTCATATTGTTGAAGTCGTTGAGGTTGGTGGTATTGCCGCCGATCATGCGCCGCAGGCGCACATCAGGGTCGCCCTCCGGGTTAAAGAGGGGCTTTTTCTTCAGTTCCGTCATGCTATCCTCCTTATGACGAGCAGCTTTCGCAGTCCTCGACCTCAAGGGCCTTGCTGCGGACATAGTAAATGGTCTTGACGCCGGCCCTCCACGCCTCCAAATACAGTCTGAGCACCTGACGCATGGAATAGTCGTTGGTGATATAGAGATTCATGCTCTGCGCCTGGTCAATATGTCTCTGGCGAAGGCCCGCGGCGCGCACCGACCAGCTTTGGTCGATCAGATGCGCCGCCTTATAGTACCACCATGTATCCATAGAAAGCTCCGGAGCAACGCGGGGCAGCATGCTGCCCTTTTTTTCCTCTAAAAAGAATTTCTTCATAATTGGATCGATGCCCGCCGACGTGCCGGAGAGGATAGATGTGCTGGAGGTCGGTGCGACCGCCAGCAGATAGGCGTTGCGCATTCCCTGCACCGCCACCGTTTCCGCAAGCGCCCGCCACTTTTCGGAGGTATAACCCCGCTTTTCAAAATACGCGCCCGTCTGCCAGTCGCTGCCCTCAAAGAGCGCGTAACGACCCTTTTCCCGTGCCAGTGCTGTGTCCGCCTTGACGGCGGCGTAGTTGATGTGCTCGAACACCGCGTCGGTGAAGGCAAGGTGCTCCTCGCTCTCCCAGCGGATGCCGCGCTTTGCCAGCATGTGGTGGTAGCCGCTGACGCCCAGGCCGATGCTGCGGTACTTCTGATTGGTAAGCCGCGCGTATTCCAACGGGTAGAAGTTGAGGTCGATCACATTATCCAGTGCGCGGATGGCCGTTTCCACCGTGCGTTCCATATAGGCCTCGTCCTCCACCGGCAGATTACCGAGAGACAGACTCGCCAGGTTGCAGACCACAAACTCACCTGGGCGTGTGGCCGTCACCACCACTGTGTCGCCGTTCTCCGTGTGCACCTCAGTGCTGATATGCTCGATGGGCGCCATGTTCTGCGCGATCTCCGTGCAGAGATTGGAGCAATAGATCATTCCCGTGTGGCCGTTTGGGTTCATACGATTTACGCTGTCGCGGTTGAAGGCGAAGGGCGTGCCGGTCTCCACTGCCGAGCGAAGCACCAGCCGCACGATGTCCTTGACGGTGACGCTGCGCTTTTCGATGCGCGGGTCATTGACGCAGTCCAGATACCGCTTCTCCCATTCCGTACCCCAGTAATCCTCCAGTGCGTAGCCCTTGACCGTGAGGATCTCATGCGGACACATGAGATGCCACGGCGCGTCTATGTTCTCCTCCGCCAGTCGCCAGAAGAGATCCGGATAGCACACGGCGGGAAACACATCATGTGCCTTCATGCGGTCGTCGCCGTTGTTGGTGCGCAGTTGAAGGAATTCCGGCAGATCCCGGTGCCATGCGTCTAAGTAAACCGCCACAGCGCCCTGCCGCATCCCCAACTGATCCACCGCCACGGCGGTGTCGTTGACCAGCCGGATCCAGCGGATAACACCGCCCGCCGCCCCTTGAAAGCCGCGGATGGTGCTGCCTGCAGCGCGCACCTTACCGAAGTACATCCCCATTCCACCGCCGAATTTAGAGACCTTTGCGAAGTTGTCCAGCGAGCGGTAGATGCCGTCCAGACTGTCCGGCACAGTGTCCACAAAGCAGCTTGAAAGCTGATGGTAGGGCTTTCGTGCGTTGGACATGGTAGGTGTCGCCATCGTGACCTCCATACGGCTGAGCATATCGTAAAAGCGTTTTACCCACCCCATGCGGTCAGAGCCTTCGTTCATAGCAAGATGCAGCGCGATACCCAAAAACATCTCCTGCGGTGTTTCCAGCGGCACGCGGCTGCGTGACTGGATCACATAGCGTTTGAGCAGCAGGTCAAGGCCGGAGTAGGTGAACAGCTCGTCCCGTTCCGGGCAGAGAAAGTCCTCCGCCATGGCAATCTCCTCGTGGGTATAGTGGGCAAGGATATAGTCACCGTAGAGTCCCTTATCCGTCAGATAGCGAAGCCTGCCATAGAGGTCGCCGACGCCGCGCCCCTCCCATTCCTGTGCGTTGCGACAGCGAAAGGAGTGGTTCAGAAGCCGCGCCGCGATGAACTCCCACTTGGGTGCCTCTGCCGTAGTCAGCTCTACCGCTGCCTTGGTCAGTGCCTCAGCCCGCTCATCCTCCGTCATGCCCGGGCGACAGAAGCTCTCAAACTTCATTTGAAGCGCCGCGAGGGAGTAGACTTCCTCGGTAAAATCCATCTGGATGCGGCGCAGCACCTCGTCAAGCGAGTCATCCCCCACCGTCTGCGCGATGGTATGCCGGACGCGGCGCAGCGCAGACCGCTTTTCGCGATAGAGGATGTACGCCTTTGCCACCTCATAGTATCCGCGCTCCATGAGCGTCCGCTCCACCTCGTCCTGCACACGTTCCACGGTGAGCGGTACTGTGACGGAGAGATTGTTGAGAACGGCGGCGAGGATCTCCTCCAGTTCTCCGCCCCCGATCTCCCTTCCCTGTCCATCAAACGCTTTTTTCATGGCGTTGAAAATTTTCTCCTGTTGAAAGGGAACAGACTCCCCGTTTCGTTTTCTGATCTCCATTTCGATCCTCTC
>DXUR01000438.1 GCA_019417795.1 Clostridiales bacterium
AGCATTGCTGTCTGCCGGCAGCACATGGCACGCGCGGCCTCTGGCCGCATCCGTCAGTACGGTAGTGCCTGCCGCCGCTGTGGCCACTGGTCACAGCAGGGCGTTTTTACGCCCCATGCAGCATCTTACTCACCAACCCCAACTAGAGACAGTGGGCAAGCGTCACCCACGAAGCCTTACGCGGCAAGGCTTTGACGCATCCGTCTTCCGGAAACGAGGCGGAAACAGGGACCGCGGACTATTGGGGGTACTATACCCAGAAAGGATATTGCGTATGATCCACACTCAGAACGAGGGCATTTACCGTGCCCTCATCGCCCAGCTGGACAAGCTGGCCCGGCACAACCGGCAGGAGAGCTACAAGACCCGGCAGCGTTATTACGAGGCCATGCAGCGCTTCTGCCGCTTCTTGGCGGAGGAATACCGCCTACAGAAGTTAACCAACATCTCCGGCAAGCATCTGGTTGACTACGTTCGCCACCTGCAGGAGAACGGTAAGGCGGCCAGCACCATCAAGACGGAGCTGGCGGCGATTCGGTTCTGGCATGACCAAATTTCCAATACTAAACATAAGTTGCCCTCCAACGCGGATCTAGCCGATCAGGCGCCGTTGGAGCGCCGAAAGCTTCAGGGGATTGACCGGCACTGGACGCCGGAGCAGTTTACCGCCTTTACATCGGCCTGCCGGGAAGAAGGCCGGGAGGATTATGCCGCCATTGCCACGCTCACCTTTTACGTCGGCCTACGTATCCATGAGGCCTGCCGTCTCGATACGGCTGCCGTGGAGGCGTGGGAGCGGTCTGGACTGCTGACGGTCAAGGGCAAGGGCGGACGTGTCAGGAGCGTGCCTGTGGAGGCAGGAGCAGCAAAACAGGCGCTGCGGGATCGAAAAGCTGCCGTCCAGCGTGGGCACAAGCTGTTTGTTCCGGACGATGTGGCCACGGATGCCTATATTCATGCTTTTCAGGCGTTCCTTCGGGAGCACCGTCCGGACCAGGGGACGAATCCCCGGCCGCTGACACACCACGGGATGCGGCACAGCTATGCGGCCCGGCAGTACCGAGCGGCAGTGGATAGTGGCGCATCTGAGTACCGCGCAAAACTGGATGTGTCTCACCTGCTGGGCCATGGTCGGGCAGACGTGACGGACGTGTACCTGGCATCCGAAAAGCCCGAAAATCAATGATTGAGGTACACGCAAAAGTACACACTGATTTTGCTGGTTAGCCAATAACTTTTTTGCCATGATAAAAGGCAGTGCCTGATTCGAGTCCAGCAGTCTCTGCCAAAACGACAAAATCCGAACTTGTTCCTAATCGGGGATGGGTTCGGATTTGTCTTTTATTTGCAATTCTTTACAATGTGGCGGGGCATCCCGAAGCAGACACCTCTGCCCTTTCTACGTTCAATGACAAAAATCAGGTTGCCGCGTATGCGGTCAACGGCTTTGCATGGGCGGTTTCCAATAAGGTTGTTGGCGGAACCAGCAATACCACTTTATACGAATCTTGATTCAGAGACTTTTCTCATTGGAACAATCAAAGAACTTTACCGTCTCCGTTGGGGAATTGAAACTTCCTTTAGAGAATTTAAATATACCATTGGGCTATCTTGCCTGCACGGCAAGAAAACGGACTTTTTACTACAAGAGGTTCTTAAAATGCTTTACACCCAAACAGTGTTAGCGTTCGCCAGGAAAACCACTGCGGGGGTGAGGACATTTTTTTGGACTTATTTGATGTAGTTCCTAAATTTCTCCGCCTCAATATCAATGGAAAAAGTAGGGCCAAAAATATCTTCCTCTACAATTCCAATGGCGGATGTAGAATCAATCAACTCACCTGAGTTCGTCTCAAAAACTTGAATTTCAATTTCATCATCATTAGGGTAAGCGCGTAGCATAGTGATCAAATCGCCGACTGTCATTTTCTATTCCTCCGTATTCATTACTTGCACAAGCCCAGGCTAGTGGAAGGCATGACTCCCAGGCAAAAACTTCGGCTGAGAGCATGTCGAATGCTGATCTCATATCAGAAGAATGGTAATTTCGGATTTCAATCTCCTCGGGTGGAAAGAATCTTTTCCGGCGAAACGGGAAATTTGATCACTCAGTTTATACAGCATGAGCGCGCTATTGGTCGTTCTGAAAAAACAATCGAATCCCGCGAAATATATCTGCGCGCATTTAATCTGTACTTGCAACGATTTGATTTGTCCTTTAATGACCTGTCTGTCGATTGCATCGAGGCTTTTTTCAAATCAATGAATTATGAGCTTGCGATGCGCCATAACAGTGCCAACCATCTCAGGCAGCTTTTCCATTATCTCTATGATCGCGGAATTACTGTTACAGACAATCTCCCATCCACAGGCCGGATGTGTGCAGGATACCGACAGCTAAACACTTCAAAGTCGGCGTCAAATTGAATCGAATAAAAGCCCCCTTCCCTGTGCGCTCTTGCGCTGAATACAGAAGACCCCCGGTTCGTGCGAACCGGGGGTCTTTGTTCCTCTCCGCGGCCGGAGAATTCCGGCCGCGGCTGGGTTCTATGGAGTTTGGGCTTTGGGGCTTACGCTGCGTCGGGCGGGAGGGCGATGCCCTCCTCGTCCCAGGTGGTCAGCGTGAAGTGGTAGAGGCGGCCCTTCTTGTCCTTCTGGCGGTTCAGCTCCGTCAGCAGCGCCTTCACCGTGTCGGGGTGGCGTTGGGCGATGAGCACGGCCTCCCGCACCTCCATATCGTCCGCCACGCAGCCGTCGTGATACATCCGCAGCTGATACAGATCCTCCGCCTTGCTGCCGCCGGCCTTCGCCTCAAAAAGCGTGACGCCCTCCGTGGTGCTGACGAACAGATCCGACTTGATCTGCAGGTTCAGGCACTGATACAGATTCTTCTCCGTGGAGACCCGCAGGACGCCCGGTTCCGCCGACTTTTTCTCCGCCAGCAGACGCACCAGCATCTGCTCCCGACCCTCCTCCTTGAAGGGCTCGGGGACGTTGGCGCGGATCCAGCTAAACAGCGCCGCCACCTTTTCATCATCCTCGCGCAGGCCGTTTTTCGCCGCCTTGGTATCCGGCAGGGCTTCCGCTTGATCGCTGAGAATGTCGATCTGGGCGAGGAAGCGGTTCTGGCTGGGGTGCAGAGCCTTTCCCCAGATCTCGTTGTACAGTCCGTGCTGGATAGCACGGCCGTTGATCCGGATCTCCGCACCGCTGGAGGCCATGTTTGCCCGGTAGTAGAAGGCGTTTTCCTTGCTGCGGCGGATGCTTCCGTAGCGGCAGCAGATGGTCACCAGTCCGCCGCCCAGATCGGTCTCCACCGGGGGCAGCTCCGTCATCTGGCCGTCCCGCCAGTTGGGCTCCAGCGCCCCGGCAATCTCCCCGCCGTCAGAAGCGCCGCTCTTGTCAACGGCGGTGAAGCAGATGGTGAACGCCTTGTCCCGCAGCAGGTTGGCGTAGGTGTAGCGCAGGGTCTCCCGCAGGTAGGCCGCCATCTGCCCAAAGGTGGGCTCCTCCTTTTTGGAGGCGGGCTTGAGGGTCAGGAACTTATGCATGGGGCAGCGAACCTGCACCATCGTAC
>DXUR01000439.1 GCA_019417795.1 Clostridiales bacterium
GGGAATGGCCGGAACAAAGGGCTTAGGGGCCGGAGCGGGTTCCACCGTCTTTTCCGGCACGGGAACCACAGGCTTGGCGGTCACGGAGGCGGGGGCCTTTCCCAGGGCGCTGGCAGGTGCTGCCTTGACAGCACCCCGAGGCGGCCAGATGGGCGGAACGCTGTCAGCTACCTTGGCGGTAGAGCCCCATTCCGTGTTCCAGGAGGGCTTGACAGGCGCAGCCGGTGTCACCGGCTGCGGACGGAAAGCGGGTTGGGCCGCCTTGGGTGGCTGGGCCGGGGCGGGGGATTTTACAATGGTAGGTGCAGCGGCGGGTTTCGTCCCCTGTTCCCGGTACGCCTTGGCGTCCATGGACTGAAAAAAGTCCTGCCGGGGATTTTGGGCCTCTCGGACCGGCGGGGGAGCCGGCTTCGTCACAGCCCCACCGCGAGCATCCAACGCGTCCATGACCGTGTGGAACACAGCATCAAATACGTCATGCTCCTTGGCAAATTTCACTTGGGTCTTGGCGGGATGGACGTTCACGTCCACCGCCGTCACCGGCAGCAGCACCTCCAGCACACAGCCGGGGAACCGGCCCTTGAGAAGCTGATTCCGGTAGCCTTCCTCTAAAGCAGCGGTCAGAAGCTGGGACTTGATGAACCGGCCATTGACGAAAAATACCTGCATGGAGCGGGAGCCGCGGCCATTGACGGGAGCGGTCACAAAGCCCCGCACCTCGATGTCCCCACCTCGGCCCTGTACCGGCACCAGCGTTTTGGCGAATTCCCGGCCCAAGGCGGCGTACACGGCGGATTCCAGCTTGCCGTCTCCGGGGGTGTGAAGGGATTCCTGCCCGTCCTTGATGAACTTGAAGGAGACGTCCGGGTGACTCAGCGCCAGATGCTGCATCAGCCCCGCCACGGCGGCGGTCTCGGCACTGTCCTTCTTCATGAATTTCAACCGGGCAGGGGTGTTGTAAAAGAGATCCGCCACCCGGATGGTGGTACCCTCCGGGGCGCCCTCCTCCCGGACAGACTCCATGTGCCCGCCCTCGCCATGGATAGCGGAACCCGTGGTATCCCCCGACCGCCGGGTCAGCACGTCCACCCGGCTGACGGCGGAAATAGCCGCCAAAGCCTCACCACGGAAGCCAAGGGTCCCGATTTTAGCCAGATCCTCCGCCGTGCGGAGCTTACTGGTGGCGTGGCGCAAAAAGGCGGTGGGCAGCTCCTCCGGCGCGATGCCGCAGCCGTTGTCTGTCACCCGGATCAGGCCCATGCCGCCCCGCTGGATCTCCACCACAATGGCGGAGGCTCCGGCGTCGATGGCGTTTTCCACCAGTTCTTTTACAACAGAGGCGGGGCGCTCCACCACCTCGCCGGCGGCGATCAGGTCGGCCACATGAGACGATAATTGTTGAATGTGAGGCATATGATTTCTCCTTACAGCAATGCTGCCAAAACGGGAATGGTGATAATAGACATCAGGGTGGTCAGGAAAATGCTCTGGGCCATACATTCGGTGTCACCGCCGTATTCCATGGCCAGCATACTGCCGTTGAGGGCGGTGGGCATGGCCATGAGGATCACGGCGATATTAGCCACCAGAGGTGTGCCGATACCGGTCCACTTCAGGAGCAGCCACAGCATAATGGGAAGGATCAGAAGTCGGAAGGCCGCCAGAGCCCACAGCCGGGGTGAAGTAAATGCCCGTCCAAAAGGCAAATCTGCCAGCAGAGAACCGACCAATAAGAGGGATAAGGGGGTTGTCAGGCTGCCTGTAAAGTTCAGACACTCCCCAAGCAAGGCTGGCATATTGATGTGGAACAGGGCCACCATCAAGGCGATCACCGAGGCAACGATACATGGCGATAGCAACTGCTGCCAACGAAACTTTGCCTGTCCAGCCAGCATCAAGGGACCCAGAGAATAGGACAGCAGGTTAAAGGGCAGGACCAGGATCACGGCATAGAACAGTGCCTCCTGACCAAAGAGAGCGACCGATACCGGATAGCCGATAAAGGCCATATTTGAAAAAATCAACGAATAGCGCCAGACACACTGCTGCTTGACTGTTCCACCCAACAGGTGGGGCACAAAGGTAGCGGCACAGAAACCCAGCCCATAATAAACGATTGCTACCTTTAAAACGGAAAGAATTTCCTCGGTACTGGGCAGGGTATCTCCAGCGGAGACGGAGCCTAAAATCAGGCAAGGCACAATGATACCCAGGAGCAAACGGCAAAGCTTCTGATCCGTTTGTCCACCCAGATATCCCAGTTTGTGGGCAAGAAAGCCTGCGGCCATGCAGAAGAGGATGACCAGCATTTCAGAAAATACATCAAAAAAACTCACGGAATTCCACGCTCAATTCTATAATATCACATACCTGCCAACACATGAAGGGCGTTGGCGGCGGCGTGGAGCAGAATGGAGCTCCACAGGGTCCCGGTGTGGTCATAGGCCCAGGCCAGCACCAGGCCCGGCACCAGATACTGCACCATCAGCAGGAAATAGGTGATGTCCTGCCGCACTACGGCGAACTGCCACACATGGAGCAGAGCGAACAGCAGACAACTCACCACATAGGCCACCGTCCGGCTTTTGCTTTTCAGATTGCCGAATACCAGCCCGCGAAACAGCACTTCCTCCACGAAGGGAGCCAGAAAAATTACGATCAGCAGCGTTACTCTGGGGGCGTTATGGATCTGGGCGGAGATAGTGGTGTCATTCAGGTTGGTGTGGTTGTTCACCAGCATCCGGGTCAGCCGGTAGACTAACTCATTGAGGCCGTACAGAGCGATGAGACCCACTAAGATCGACTTGCAGGCGTTGCCCAAATTGTCCGCAAAATTCCGGGTGGTGCGGCCCAGAAAGCTGTGGAAAATGATGAGCGTAACGGCAAACAGTGTGTAATAATAGATGGCATTTTGCAGCGAGGGCGAAATGCTGGCATCCAGCAGCCGCTCCGCCAATCGGAACAGGGGCGCTGTGGCAAAGGGCAGCACCACCAGATAGATCACAAAGAAAACAGTTCCGGCGATCTGCTCACCGGGGGTCATATAGGAGGCGGATTTACGTTTGGCCATTGCAAGGCTCCTTTGAATGGTTCTCCCTGAAAGGGAGGACCCAGAATGTGCGGCGAATCGCCGCAGGAGGTGCCGCTATGCGGCACAGGATTACACCCCCCATTTTCTTTTTGAGACATCAAAAAGAAAATGCGCCGTGTACGGTGGAAAAGAAAAAATGTCAGGGATGAGTTGGCCTGCAAAAGGCCAACTCACCCAAAACGAGGGGTCCGCCGTCACGAACTGCCATGCAGCCCCGGAGTCCTTCTGTCGGCTGCGCTGAAAGTCTCCAAATGACCTAAGTGCGTCCCCGCATTTGGTGGCGTGGCATTCATCGGGCTGCAAAACCGGACTTGACCTGCTTCTCTTTCCGCACTTTCCGCTTCGCTAAGCGCTGCACTGCTCTATAAATGAGCACGAGCGGCAGCGGAAAAAGAAGCAGAGGGTGTCCTATTTGCATCCCGAGGTTTCATGTGACTATCAGCACGGTGTACAAGACCTGTCTCTTATACACATCTCCGAGCCCA